>JAITFS010000237.1 GCA_031281195.1 Oscillospiraceae bacterium | reverse complement strand
GATTGTAATAATATTCTTATATGGTCTCGGAAAGCGTAGCCATGGATGGCGGAGCGCCGAAACTCTGAGCATGGAGGCTCAGCGTTTCGGAAAAGAGACTATCATAAGAATATTATTATAACGGAAAATGTAATAAGAATATTACTATAATTAGATTTAGTGTTATACTATTTTTTTAGTTATCTTCTTTCCTTCGCGTTCGCTGACTATTTTCACATCAGCACCGATGGAGTTTAACTTACTCACCATTTTGTCATAACCGCGCTCAATATACTGCACACCATCTAAAACAGTTTTACCTCTCGCTGCAAGACCCGCTATCACAAGAGCAGCACCGGCACGTAAGTCACTGGCCTTAATAGGAGCACCGGTTAGATACGGAACACCCTCTACAACAGCGGTTCTGCCATCAACTCTGATAGTAGAACCCATTTTCGCAAGCTCGTCAACATACTTAAAACGATTATCCCACACACCCTCGGTTATAGTGCTTGTACCCTCTGCAAGACAAAGAACAGTAGCAATCTGCGGCTGCATATCTGTTGGAAAACCGGGGTATGGTAATGTTTTTACATGCGTTTTTAACAAAGGAGCATCTCTTTGAACAATAACCGAGTCGTCGAGATCAACAATAGTTACACCCATTTCACGAAGCTTTACAGAAATACATTCCAAATGCTTTGGAATAACATTTCTGATACATAAACGACCACCGGTGGCTGCAACGGCTGCCATATACGTACCGGCTTCGATTTGGTCGGGGATAATTGAGTAAAAACCGCCGTTCATACATTTTACACCACGAATCTTAATCTCATTTGTACCTGCACCGCGAATATCAGCACCCATCGAGTTAAGAAAGTTGGCAAGATCGACTATATGCGGCTCTCTGGCAGCATTTTCAATAATTGTCATACCCTTTGCCAAAGTAGCACCAAGCATAAGATTTATTGTAGCACCAACAGAAACGACATCAAGATAAATAGCAGCACCACGTACCATATCGCTTGTAACTGCGGTAACTATGCCGTTTTTTACATGAACACTTGCGCCCATAGCGGTAAAACCCTTAATGTGCTGGTCAATAGGACGAACACCACCAAAATTACAACCACCGGGCATTGCAACATCAGCTCTGCCAAAACGACCAAGCAAAGCACCAATCAGATAATATGAAGCACGAATACGACGCATCATATCAAAAGTTGCTGCTGTAGTACCAACACGAGAACAATCAATATCAAGTGTTCTCTTGTCTACAACACGGATTTTAGCACCCATTTCCTTGAGGATGCTGAGCAAAGTCTTTACATCAGAGATTTCAGGGAGGTTTTCGATTCTACAGACACCGTCTACCATAAGAGCTGCCGGGATTATCGCTACAGCAGCATTTTTAGCACCGCTGATTTCAATTTCGCCATTTAACGGGTTTCCGCCATTTATGACATATTTAGTCATTAGAGTACCTCTTGTAACCATTTATGTTAAAAAGTGCTTAACTTCGATTGATTGTACGACAAATTGTAACATATTTTAGCCATTGTACAACATTTTGTAACTAAATACAAGCTTTTTGTAACCAAAAAGTAAAAATTGCATATATAATGATTGTAAAACTAAGAGAAATAGTTAATTTTAAGAACGATTCAGCACCTCCGCTACTTTATCATTCCAACCCATTGGCATAATATGTAACCCTTGACAAAAATCCTTACACTCATCTATAACTCGTCTTAAAATCCTCACACCGGTAATACCTGCTTTTGCCATATCCTTGTCATTATCCAGCTCGTCAATAATATACTGCGGAATACTAACACCTGCGATGTTTTTATTCATAAATCTCGCCATATTTGCAGATTTTAATATTACCAAACCAAGTAAAACAGGCACATTAAACTGCTTTACACACTCCATAAAGTCTATAAATCTACGCGGCTCATAAACAGTTTGCGTTTGAAAAAAGTCAACACCGGCTTTTACCTTAGCTTCCATTTTGAAAAGCTGTGTATCAACACTATCACTACAAGGAGATACAACAGCACCCTTAGCAAAGCTTGGAGCAGCACCCTCAAGCTTGTTTCCGTTAAAATCATAACCACCCTCAAGAGCTTTAGCAGCTTGGATTAAGGTTACAGAGTCAAAGTCAAACACAGGCTTAGACTCGGGTGCATCACCCAATGTTGTGTAATCACCTGTTAGAAGAAGTAGGTTATTAATACCAAAAAAAGCAGCACTTAGTAAATCAGATTGTAAAGCGATTCTATTTCTATCTCGGCATGTTAGCTGAAACACCGGTGTATGCCCGTTATCGAGTAGTGCCTTGCAAGTAGCGAGCGATCCCAGCTTAACCATAGAAGCCTGGCAATCAGTCACATTAATAGCATCAAAAGAGCGTAGATGCTTGTTTGCGCTATCTAAAAGCTCATCTAGGTTAGTCCCCTTAGGTGGCCCAACCTCACCGGTAATAACAAACTTTCCCTGCTCAAAAAGCTCCGTCAAAAGCATAAACTTACCCCTATTCTTAATAAATTATTAAACACAATATTATTTTGCTCATATATAATTATTAATTATTAATTATTAGTTCACACACTCCACCTGTTTCATTTAGCCTGCACGACTCGCAACCAACGCAGCTAAACTCGCTTGGAGTTAACCCCTGATAACCGGGTAAGGAAATAGTATCACAAATCGAGTACACCGGACAAGAGAGAAAATCAGCAATTGCTTGCACCCCTGCACCACAAGAAAGCACCAAAACCACATCAGCGTCCTCTAGGGTTTCTGCATTATTTTGAAGTAAAAACTGCAAATACTCTTTATTACACACGTAAGAAGTATTGATGAACGACAAAACGGTTCGTGCGAACAGCAACCCTCTAAGCGTTGCAATTGCAGAGTCATCAGGGGAATGTACATCTCTGCAACCCTCACAACATATTAAAACAGTCTTTTTTTCAACTAAAGAAAAGATTTCCTCCAAAGGTTTTAACTGCGTAACTAACATATTTATATTCCATCCCAATATCTTTATTAATTTAACTGTGTTAATGAAAAAAGGTGAATGATTTATATGTATATTTATGACTGATTAAAATGGTGAATGATTTATATGGATATTTATGACTGACTAAAAAGGTGAATGATTTATATGTATATTTATGACTGACGTAGAGCGGAGCATGGATGCGGAGCGCGACGAGAGGAGCATGGATGCTCCTTCGAGTCGATAGGAAGCATTAAATAGACATATAAATCATTTACCTTTTGATGTATTTTCAAAATTAGGTTTAAATATTCTCTATTTTTAACCTTTTTATAGAATTCACAATCTTTATTTTGCTAGGACATACATAATCACAACAACCACATTCTACACAAATAGTAGCCTCAACACTATAAACATTCAAATAATTACATAAATCCTCTTGTAGCATGTCATTATCCAAAATAGGATAGTTTAACGGAAGCAACTCCATAGGGCAAGCATCAACACAACGACCGCAACGAATACAATCTAAAGCTTCAAAAACTTCGTTATGCACTGCAATTACAGCGTTTGTACCTTTTATTATCGGCACATCAAAGCTATCTATAACCTTACCCATCATAGGCCCACCGAGTAAAATTTTTGTTTTAGAGCCAAGCTGAGTATTATTATTACTCATATCATCAGAAATAACACCGCAATACTCTAGTAAATCTCCAACAGGAGTACCAACCCTAACCATAAAGTTTCTCGGTTGAACTATTTTTTCACCGGAAACTGTTACAGCACGCTCTATAAGAGGTAAACCTGTTGTAAAAGCATCACCAATAGCTCTTGCAGTGCTTACGTTCAAGACAATAGCACCAACATCATAAGGACGTTCGTTTGGTTTAAGGAAACGACCTAAAGTCCTTGCAATCAGTGTTCTTTCAGCACCCTGTGGATACTTAGACCAAAGTGCCATTACAAAAATATCATCAAAATCCTTAACCCTTTCTTCAAGATGAGCGATAACATCACTTTTATTATCAGAAACTACTATAATTCCACGCTCTGCACCTGTACATTTGAGGATAATTTGTAAACCAAGCAGCATATCGTCAGTCTTTTCAAGCATTATACGGTGATCTGCTGTAACATAAGGCTCGGATTCGCAACCGTTAAGTAATATCGTATCTATCGGTTTTGGAGACTTTAATTTGATTGGAGTTGGGAAACCGGCGCCTCCCATGCCTACAATACCCTTTTCTGCAATGATTGCATCTATATCATATATGTCCAAATCGTCCCAGTAAGGAATCGGAACGACCGAATTACATAGCAAATCCTTACCATCAGATTCGATAGAAACACACAAACACTCATCTGACGAGTTCGGGTGACGATATTTGGCGACACCTGTAATAAAGCCACTTACACTAGAATGTGCAGAGCTGCTAAATACTCCAACAGCCTCACCAATCTTCTGCCCAACCTTAACATAGTCACCTACACTTACTATAAGTTCAGCAGAATTACCGCTGTGTTGAGAGAGAGGAATGAGCACTTTTGAGGGAATAGGGAAATTCTCTAATGTAAGGAAAGCGGAGTAATACTTACGGTCTTTTGGGTACAAACCGCCATAATAGCTCTCAAGACGTTTTCTGCGGATATTTTCCGAAAGAGTACGGATATCCTTACTTAGCACTTTAGAGTAGTCAAAAGCCAGTGGATTGCTTTGATTCTGTATTTTTTTAGAATTCCTTACAAAACCATCAGAATATCTGTCTGTTATACGCACCCACGCACAGTCATTATTTAAGTCAGTTTCACACTTACCATCCTTAGAGCCACCACAACCACCGTTTAATAAACTCTTAGAACAATCCATCACAGGACAAACCCCACCTGTATAATCCAAAAAACACTGATTACATCCGGAGCAAAGCTTACTGTCCAAAGCCATAGCATGATTCATACCACCGGCTAAAGAATCGCAAGCAGTAAAAACATTTAAGTCCGTCAAAGAAGCAACAGTCTGCACCCCAATCCCGCACGCTACAACAATAATATCTGCTGATGGTTCAATCTGTGCAAGTAGCTTATTTGTTTTATACTTATTACAAAGAAAATCCACCCTTTCTGAAAGTTCAACATTTATGCCCTTTTTTTCTAAAAACTCTATTAACACGTCATGCTCAGGCTCTAAACAACTCTTTTCGTTAAAAGGCTTAAAACACTTATTACAAGAAAGCAAAGTAAAACTCTTCAAACCATCAACAAGATTTGATAATTCCTCAAAACCCTTTAACTTATACTTAGTAAAATCCTTCATAATGTTATTATACCATAAATAGTTGATTTTACCATCTAACTACTATATAATGTGCTTTAATATGAACACTAACTATAATAATGAAAGTATAAGCTCATTAAAAGGAGCTGATAGGGTTAGAAAAAAACCGGGTGTTATCTTCGGTTCTGATGGAATCGAAGGATGCCAACACGCAGTTTTTGAAATACTGTCAAACTCCATTGATGAAGCACGCGAAGGTTACGGCAAGCTTGTTATCATCACCCGTTATGAAGACAACAGCTACGAAATAGAAGACTTCGGACGAGGATGCCCCGTAGCATGGAATCAAGCAGAAGAACGCTACAACTGGGAGCTGCTGTTTTGCGAGCTTTATGCAGGAGCAAAATACCACAACAACTCTGATAAAAATTACGAATATTCACTTGGACTTAACGGACTCGGACTTTGCGCAACACAATATTCGTCAGAGTTTATGGATGCAACAATCTACCGTGACGGAAAAAAGTACACACTGCATTTCAAAAAAGGCGAAATAGTTGGAGAAAAAGACAAAGAGCTTGAAGAAGAAGACTATGCAGGCAAACGAACAGGCTCAATAATTCGCTGGAAGCCCGACACGGAAGTTTTTTCCAATATTAACATCCCTGTGGAATATTTTTTAGACACACTAAAAAGGCAAGCAGTTGTAAACGCAGGAGTTACATTTAGATTTCGCAATCAAGTAAATGGAAGGTTTGAAACAACAGACTTTTTGTACGAAAACGGAATCGTTGATTATGTTAAAGAAATCGCAGGTGAAGACCGTCTCACAGAGCCGGTATTTATCGAAGCCGAACGACGGGGACGAGATGCCGATGACCGCCCCGAATACAAAGTAAAACTCTCCGCAGCTTTTTGTTTCTCAAACAGAGTGAGCAAAATTGAGTATTATCATAACTCATCATGGCTTGAATACGGTGGTTCACCGGAAAAAGCTGCTCGAAGTGCGTTTGTGGCAGAAATAGATGCATACCTCAGAAAAACAGGGAAGTACAAAGGCAACGAAAGCAAAGTAACATTTGTTGACATTCAAGATTGTTTAATCCTTGTAACCAACTGTTTTTCAACGATTGCCGCATTTGAGAATCAAACAAAAAAAGCTGTCAACAACAGATTTATACAAGAAGCAACAACCGACTTTTTAAGAAGACAGCTTGAAGTCTACTTTATAGAAAACAAATCAGATGCAGAAAAAATCGCAGAGCAAGTACTTATCAACAAAAGAAGCCGTGAAACAGCAGAAAAAACTCGTCTAAATATAAAGAAAAAGCTATCGGGTGGACTCGACATCTCAAATCGAATCCAAAAGTTTGTAGATTGCAGAACAAAAGACGTAGAAAAACGAGAGATATATATAGTAGAGGGTGACAGTGCATTAGGAGCATGCAAACTCAGCCGTGATGCGGAGTTTCAAGGTATTATCCCTGTGCGTGGCAAGATTCTAAACTGTTTAAAAGCCGATATGGGAAAAATATTTGCGAATGATATTATCACCGATATAATCAAGGTTTTAGGTTGTGGTGTAGAAATTCAAAGCAAAGGCTCAAAGGAGCTAAGTGCATTTGATCTGGATTCATTACGTTGGAATCGTATCATTATCTGCACAGACGCAGACGAAGACGGTTACCAAATCCGCACCTTAATACTTGCAATGTTATATAAATTAGTGCCAACCCTGATAGAAGAAGGTTTTATCTACATTGCAGAATCACCACTTTTTGAAATTAATTGTAAAGGAAAAACTTACTTTGCATATAACGAACGTGATAAAACAGAGATTGTAGCAAGCTTGGACGGAGCAAAATATACAATTAATCGCTCAAAAGGACTCGGTGAAAACGACCCGGAAATGATGTGGCTTACAACCATGAGCCCTGATACAAGAAGACTTATCAAGGTTTTACCGCAGGATGCAGAAGCCACAGCAAATACGTTCGATTTATTCCTTGGAAACAATCTGGCAGGCAGAAAAGATTTCATTGCAGAGCATGGACACAAGTATATGGAGTTTGCTGACGTTCAATAAATCGTAATTTAAATAAAGGTATAAAATAAATGGCAAAAAAGAAAGTAGAGACAACAACAAAACGACCTGTTGACCCAAATGTTAAAGGGTTAAAGGCACAAATTCTTGAGCAACCAATCACGGACACGCTCGAGTTAAACTATATGCCTTATGCGATGAGTGTTATTGTATCTCGTGCAATACCGGAGATTGACGGCTTTAAACCATCACATAGAAAAATACTATATACAATGTATAAAATGGGTCTGATGACAGGAGCACGTACCAAATCGGCAAATATTGTCGGGCAGACAATGCGGCTTCATCCGCATGGAGACCTTGCAATCTACGAAACTATGGTACGTTTGTCCAAGGGTTATGGAGCGTTACTGACACCATTTATTGACTCAAAAGGGAACTTCGGAAAAGTTTACTCACGTGATATGTCGGAAGCCGCTTCACGATATACGGAAGCAAAGCTTGCGGCAGTATGCGGTGAGTTATTTCGTGATATAGACAAGGATACTGTTGATTTTGCAGACAACTACGACAATACAATGTTGGAACCAACACTTTTACCGACAACATTTCCAAATGTTTTAGTCAGTGCAAACACCGGTATTGCAGTCGGAATGGCAAGCAATATTTGCGGATTTAACTTAAACGAAGTGTGCCAAACAGCAATAGAATACATTGGTGATAAAAACTGTGACCTTACACTAACGCTTAAAGCACCGGACTTCCCAACAGGTGGAGAATTAATCTACAATGCCGACGAACTAAAAACAATTTATGATACAGGGCGTGGAAGTATAAAGGTTAGAGCAAAATGGAAATATGTAAAAGAAAACAATTTAATAGAAATTACAGAAATTCCTTACTCAACAACAGCCGAAGCAATAATTGATAAGGTCGCAGAGCTTGTAAAGTCTAACAAACTCAAAGAAATCTCAGACATGCGAGATGAAACAGATTTATCAGGATTAAAGCTCACCATAGAGCTAAAAAGAGGTACAGAACCTGATAAACTCATGGCAAAACTCTTTAAAATGACACCTCTGATGGATAGTTTTTCTTGCAATTTTAATATTTTAATTGCAGGTATACCAAAGGTTATGGGTATCCGTGAAATCCTTGACGAGTGGACAGCATGGAGAGCAGATTGTGTAAAACGTAGAGTTTTCTGCGAAATGACAAAGAAAAAAGACAAGCTTCATCTCCTGCAAGGATTGCAAAAAATACTCTTAGACATAGACAAAGCAATAGCCATAATCCGTGCAACAGAAGAAGAATCCGAAGTTGTGCCAAATCTTATGATTGGTTTTGGAATTGACGAAAAACAAGCTGAGTATGTTGCCGAAATCCGGCTAAGAAATATAAATCGTGAGTATAT
>JAITFS010000213.1 GCA_031281195.1 Oscillospiraceae bacterium | reverse complement strand
AAGGATGTTTTATTAGTAACCTCTGCGGCAGTTGGAGCAGGAATGGGTTGCCTAAATATAAAAGAAAAACCTGAATCAATATCCGAAAGACAAGCACTGGCAGCCATAGGGCAAGGTAGATTGATGCATTTATACGAAAAGCTTTTCGCAGAGCATGGTACTGTGGTTGCACAGGTATTGCTGACAAAAGACGATCTTGAAGAAAACGAGCGTTGTTTTAATGCAAAAACAACTATTAAGCAAATACTAGCATACAATGCAGTGCCAATTATCAACGAAAACGACACAGTTTCTTATGAGCAGATAAAGTTTGGCGACAACGACACCCTATCAGCAATGGTAGCGAATTTAGTTGAAGCAGACTTGCTAATACTACTCTCTGACATAGATGGTTTGTACTCAAAAGACCCACGAAAGGATGATAAAGCGGTTTTAATCCCAATAGTTGAGGAGATAACACAAGAGATTGAAGATATGACAGGTGGAGCAGGAAGTGAACTTGGAAGTGGAGGAATGACAACAAAAATTGCAGCGGCAAAAATAGCAATGTCAAGCAATATTCCGATGATTCTAACAAACGGAAGCCCCCGCGAATGTCTCACCTTCCTAAAACCGGACTCAGAAATATTTACAGGAACAATATTCTTTAGGGAGTAGAGAATTCATAATGGATAATTTATAATTAATAATTAATAATTTGTAATGAAGGAGTGTGCGGTGAGGTATATGTGTTTTTCAGTTTCCTGAAGAAACTGCTAAAAATACAGTATACCGAACGCAAGCACACGTAGGTTTAAATTAAAAATTAGGTGATAAGCAATGAATAATAAAAACATATCATTATCAGAATACGGTATCCGGGCAAAAAAAGCCTCTACAGAAATGGCTTTGCTTAATTCAGATATGAAAAACATTATGTTAGTTAGAATGTCTGATGAGATCAGACAAAACAAAACGGACATACTTAATGCTAACAAAATAGATGTGACTGAAGCAAAAGAAAAAGGCATAAGCACAGCACTACTTGACAGACTAACTCTTACAGACGACAGGATTGAAAGCATGGCAAAAGGATTAGAAGACCTCGCAGCTCTGCTTGACCCTATTGGTGAGGTTTTAGGTTTCTGGAAGGCAGCACAAGACTTAGAAATAACTAAAGTACGTGTACCTATGGGTGTTATTGGAATAATATATGAAGCAAGACCAAATGTTACCGCTGATGCTGCAGGTATATGCTTCAAAACAGGAAACGCTGTAATATTAAGGGGTTCAGGCGAAGCAATAAACTCTAATAAAGCAATCGTTAAAGCATTAACCCAAGCGGTTAGCGACGTTGGAGGGCCCGATTTTGCAATCCAGCTACTGGAAGATACCAGTCGTACAACAGCTACAGAGTTTATGAAAATGAACAAATACATGGATTTATTGATACCACGAGGCGGAGCAAAATTAATTGAGACAGTTGTTAGAGAAGCAACAGTACCAATCATTGAAACAGGTACAGGTAACTGTCATATTTTTGTTGATGAATCTGCTGATATAAAAAATGCTGTAGATATTGTAATAAATGCAAAAACGCAACGCCCCGGTGTGTGTAATTCTGTTGAAACGCTTTTGGTACACAAGAATATTGCATCCAAGTTTTTACCCCTTGTGTCGGAAGCATTAAAAAGCTTTAATGTTGAGATAAGAGCCTGTGCAAAGAGCCAAAAATATTTTTTATCTGCAAAAACTGCTACAGAAGAAGATTATTATGAGGAATATCTTGACTTGATACTGGCTGTAAAAACAGTCGAAGGTATTGATGAAGCTATTTTACACATCAACACTTACGGCACTTCACATACAGAAGCAATTTTAACAGATGATTGTGAATCAATTGAACGTTTTCCAAAAGAAGTTGATGCAGCAGTGGTATTGGTAAACGCATCAACAAGATTTACAGACGGTGGAATATTTGGATTTGGTGCAGAAATTGGAATCAGCACTCAAAAACTACACGCTCGCGGCCCAATGGGATTAGAAGCTATGACATCAATTAAATATATAATAAAAGGCGAAGGTCAAGTGAGATTATAGTGAAACTAACAGAAAAACAAGAAGAAATATTCTCCCGACAAATACTGATGAAAAACATTGGTGAAGAAGGGCAGTTAAAACTGCTTAAAGCAAAAGTGCTTGTTGTTGGGTGCGGAGGTCTTGGAGCACCTGTACTTTTATACTTAACCGCAATGGGTATTGGTCATTTAGGTTTATGCGATAATGATACGGTTGCTTTATCAAATCTTAACAGGCAAGTGCTTTTTACTCCAAACGATGTAGGAAAATCCAAAGCTCTTACTGCACAAAAACGATTAAAAACATTAAACCCAACGCTGGAAACAACAGCATATAATCAAACAATGGATGAGAAGCTTGCAAAATCAATTGTTCAAGACTATGATATAGTTCTGGATTGTCTGGATAATTTCGACACAAGGTTTATATTAGGGGATGCTTGCTTAGAGCTTGATAAACCTTTAATTCACGCAGGAGTTGACGAGTTTTATGGGCAGTTGATGACAATAATACCGGGAAAAAGTCCATGCTTGCGTTGCCTTTTCCCTGATGGTTTAATAAAAGAAAAAAGAAATAAAACATTTGGTATTATTGGCACAACACCGGCAATATTAGGCTCAATGCAAGCAATGGAAGCAGCAAAATATATTCTGGGTCTAAAAGTATTTTCAAACGGACTTATGACTTATGACGGTTTAGAACAAACCTTAGATAAGGTAGAAATTATAGCAAATCCAATTTGTTTATGTAGGAGAGGGTAATTATGAATATTTTTGTTACAGGTGGAGCCGGGTATATAGGTACTCACACAATACTTGAGCTTTTAGCGTTAGACTACAATGTGGTTGCTGTTGATGATTTTTCTAACAGTAAACCTATTGCTATAGAGCGTGTGAAAGAGCTTGCAGGACGAGATTTTACATTTTATGAAGCAAATGTTTGCAATATTAGTAAGATGGATGAAATATTCTCTAAACATAAGTTTGATTGCGTTATTCATTTTGCAGGCAAAAAAGCACCCGGTGAGTCAGTTGAAAAACCTTTGGAGTATTATAAAAACAATCTAGACTCAACAATGGCACTATGCGAGGTTATGAAGAAGAACAATGTAAAAAAGATTGTGTTTTCTTCCAGTTGCACGGTTTATGGAGCAAACAACCCAATGCCGCTTACTGAAAACTCCAGCGTAGGTGAGTGCATAAACCCTTATGGATGGACAAAGTTTATGTGCGAGCAAATATTAACCGATGTGGTCAATGCAAATAAAGATTGGTCTGTTGCACTGCTCAGATACTTTAATCCTGTAGGAGCACATGAAAGCGGTAGAATCGGTGAAGACCCGCAAGGTATTCCGATAAACTTAATGCCGCACATAGCTCAAACTGTTGTAGGACGCATCAAGTATTTACATGTTTTCGGAGATGATTATGACACTCCGGATGGCACATGCATACGTGACTATATTCATGTTGTTGACGTGGCAAAAGGACATGTAGCAGCGATAAAATACATTGATAAAAACGCAGGAGTAAGCACATTTAATCTTGGCACCGGTGATGGTACAAGTGTGCTTGAGTTTATTTCTACATTTGAAACAGCTACAAATAAAAATGTACCATACAAAATATCACCGAGACGTCCGGGTGATGCACCAATATGTTATGCTTCAACCAATAAAGCAGAAAATGAACTACACTGGAAAGCAGAGAAAAGCTTAGCTAATGCCTGCGAAGACACATGGCGTTGGCAGAGCATGAATCCCAACGGGTATGAAAGAAAAAATATCTACAAGTAAATTATTGCAGCGAATTTTTAAGACAACATCACTCGACCGCCTCAACC
>JAITFS010000175.1 GCA_031281195.1 Oscillospiraceae bacterium | reverse complement strand
AGGACAAGGGATATCAAAAACTGTGGAAAAGCTTTGTACAGAAATGATTAACATTCCACTTGATGATAATGTTGAATCATTAAATGTTGCAACTGCTGCAACAATAATAATGTGGGAGTGTAAGAAATGACTAATATACCAAATAGTATTGTTGATGAATGTAAACGAAATAATATACGAATTCTAACAATTAACGACAGCGATTATCCTGAACGATTACGAAATATCTATGACCCTCCAAAAGTATTGTACTTAAAAGGAATATTACCAAATATTGACGATGAGCCGATTGTAGCTGTGGTTGGAACAAGAAACTGCACACCTTACGGAATGAGAAACACCGAAAAGATTTGTTACGAGCTGTCAAAAAACGGAATGATTGTATCTACAGGATTAGCTCTTGGTATTGACACTGCCGCAGTACAAGGAGGACTCAAAGGCGGACGTCCGGTTATTGCTGTGATAGGTACAGGTGTTGATATCCCATATCCTGCGAGTAACAAACAATTGTATAAAGAAATCATTAAAAACGGAGTGGTTATTAGTGAATATCCACCCGGTACACTAGCTATGCCATATCATTTTCCGCAAAGAAACCGTATCGTCAGCGGAATATCTTTAGGAGTAGCTGTCATTGAAGCACCTGCAAAAAGCGGAGCATTGATAACAGCAGATAGAGCTTTGGAGCAAGGACGTGATATTTTTGCACTTCCCGGAAATGTAGACCTAAAGACCTGCAAAGGCTCAAATATGCTGCTCCGACAAGGTGCTATACCATTTATGAGTGCAGATGATATTATTGATGAATATATTGATATGTATTCTGATAAACTAACTAAAACATATCCAAAAGAAACAATATATGTAAAAAAACAGTTTGACAATAGACAAGCGGTAGACTATATTGACAAAGGTAGTATTTTGGAAAAGATTATTTTCAATCTGGATGGAGATGAAAAAAGTATCGTAAGCACAATTGGAGAGAATAATCTGCACATTGACGATATTATACTTGGCACAGGATTAGAGACACAAAAAGTATCTGCTGCACTTACAATGCTTGAGTTAAACGGATATATCGGTAAAGATCAATCAGGAAAATGGGAAATTAAACCTCCGAGTTAGAGACCATAGAACGCAAATATATACAAAACTCTTGTAACGAAGAAAGGTTAAAACTATAAAATGGCAAATGAAATGAATCTGGTGATAGTTGAATCACCTGCAAAAGCAAAAACAATAGGGAAGTACTTAGGCAAAAATTATAGTGTTACTTCATCTATGGGACATTTGCGTGATTTACCAAAAAGCAAACTAGGAGTTGATGTTGATGATGGGTTTAAGCCCGATTATCAGCCTGTTAAAGCGCGTGAATCAACAATAAAAGAATTAAAATCGGCTGTTAAAAAAAGTGATAAGGTTTATCTTGCAACAGACCCTGACCGTGAAGGTGAAGCAATATCATGGCACTTAAAGGAACTTTTGAAGCTTCCTGATGATAAAGCATTTAGAGTTACATTTAACGAAATAACACAAAAAGTTGTAAAAAATGCGATAGAAAATCCGCGCCCAATCGATATGTCACTTGTTGATGCACAGCAGGCAAGACGGATTTTGGATCGAATTGTCGGATATAAGCTCAGTCCGCTTTTGTGGAAAAAAATCAGACGAGGTTTATCAGCAGGTCGTGTTCAATCTGTTGCATCCAGAATGGTTGTAGACCGTGAAAATGAAATTCGGGCATTTATACCGGAAGAATATTGGTTATTACATGCTTTATTAAGCACACCCGATAAAAAAGGCAGTTTTATTGCTAATTATTACGGTTTTAATAATAAAAAAGTAGAATTAAAAAGTGAAGATGATGTAAATAATGTGTTAAATGCAATTAAATCAAATGATTTTACTGTTGAAAACATTAAAAAAGTTGAGAAAAAACGATCTGCATCACCACCTTTTATAACGTCAACACTCCAGCAGGAGGCTTCAAGAAGGCATGGTATGACACCAAGGCAAACAATGATGATTGCACAGCAATTGTATGAAGGAATTGACATTACCGGTGAGGGAACTGTTGGTTTAATCACTTATATGAGAACCGACTCACTTAGAATCTCTAACGAAGCCGCAGCAGATGCAAAAAAATATATAACTTCAACTTATGGGGAAAAATCATATCCTAGCACACCCAACTTTTACAAATCAAAAGGAAGCGCTCAAGATGCACACGAAGCAATACGCCCAAGTAGTGTTTTTAAAACACCTGAAAGTATAAAGAGCAGTTTACGAAGCGATCAATACAGATTATACCGTTTAATATGGAGCAGATTTGTTGCCAGTCAGATGGCACCTGCAATATACGACAGTGTAACAATTGATGCAGTTTGTGCTAATCACATTTTCCGAGCCAACAACTCTGTAAATATTTTCCCGGGATTTACAGCAGTTTATGAGGAACAAACAGACGATGTATCATCCGATAAGAAATCAGAAAGTGGCAAAAATGCAATATTAGCCAAGCTAAAAGAAAAAGATTTATTAAAGCTTGACAAAACAGATTCAGAACAGAAGTTTACACAGCCACCCTCAAGATACACGGAAGCAACCTTAATCAGAGCTATGGAGGAAACAGGTATTGGACGTCCAAGTACCTACGCACCAACAATTTCAACTATTTTGAGCCGTGAGTATATAGTTAAAGAAGGTAAGCTTTTACGACCAACTGCACTTGGTGAGGTTGTAGTCGGTTTGATGATGGATAAGTTTTCTGACATTGTTGATTTGAATTTCACAGCTCGTATGGAGGAGCAGCTCGACAATATCGAAAAAGGCAACGATAACTGGCAGCATGTTCTTAGCAATTTTTATAATGGATTTAACAAGGAGCTAACCAAAGCAGAGGAAGACCTTGATGGTATTCGTATCAAAGTTCCTGATGAGTATTCTGATGAGGTATGCGACATTTGCGGTAAACAATTAGTGTTTAAGTCAGGGCGTTTTGGCAGATTTCTTGCTTGTCCCGGTTATCCTGAATGTACATTTACAAAACCAATTGTTATTGAGATGCCGGGTAAATGTCCAAAGTGTGGCACTCGAATTCTTAAAAGAACTTCAAAAAAAGGTTTTCCATACTATGCTTGTGAGAATAAGGATTGTGACTTTATAACATGGGATGTGCCGGTGGCTGATAACTGCCTCGAATGTGGTAAAACAATGTTTAAGCTTTCAGGCAAGGGTGCAAAAAAACCTTTCTGCGTAAATGATAAGTGTAAAAACTTCTTACCCGAAGATAAACGCGGTTACAGAGTCAAAAAAACAACCGAAGAAACAGCAAAAACTACAACAAAAACTACAGCAAAAAAAACGGCAACCAAAAAAACACCTGCAAAAAAATCAACAACCAAGAAAACTCCAACAAAAAAGACGAATAAGTAAATGAATAATACAGTAAAAATTATTGGTGCGGGGCTTGCGGGATGTGAAGCTGCTTGGCAAATTGCAAACAGAAACATAAATGTTGAGCTATATGAGATGAAGCCAAATAAGAAAACTCCTGCACATATTTCAGATGATTTTGCAGAACTGGTATGCTCAAACTCACTTAGAGCTAATGATATAGCAAATGCTGTTGGTCTTTTAAAAGAAGAAATGCGACGTTTAAACAGCTTAATTATAAAAGCAGCGGATGAAACGAAAATCCCGGCAGGTGGAGCTTTAGCAGTAGATAGAGAAAAATTTGCTGAGTATATAACAGATAAGATTAAAAATCATCCAAAAATTAAAGTAATAAATGAAGAAATTGAAGAAATACCAACAGGAATTGTTATCATAACAACAGGGCCTTTAACAACAGATGGATTATCAAAAAATATTCAAACACTTATAAAAGATGAAAGTAAACTAAGCTTCTTTGATGCAGCCGCACCAATAGTTACCTATGATAGTATTGACAAAAACAAAGCATTTTTTGCATCAAGATATGGCAAAGGTGATGCCGATTATATAAACTGCCCGATGACAAAAGATGAGTATACAATATTTCGTACAGAATTAATTAATGCAAAGTGTGCTGATTTACATGGGTTTGAGAAAAAGCTTGTATTCGAAGGGTGTGTGCCGATTGAAGTCTTAGCAGAACGTGGCGAAGATACAATGCGTTACGGGCCGTTAAAACCTGTTGGTATACGTGACCCAAAAACAAATGAAACCTTTTATGCAATAGTTCAGCTACGCAGAGATAACATTGAGGGAACACTGTATAATCTTGTTGGATTTCAAACACATTTAAAGTTTGATGAGCAAAAAAGAATATTCTCTATGATACCGGGGCTTGAAAATGCAGAGTTTGTAAGATATGGTGTTATGCACCGCAATACCTATATAAACTCACCAAAGGTTTTAGACAGGTATAATCGACTAAAAGCAGAGCCTCATATACGATTTGCAGGTCAAATAACCGGGGTTGAAGGATATGTTGAGTCGGCAGCATCAGGGTTACTAACCGGGATAGAAACAGCACTGGAAATCCAAAAGTTACCACCGGTTAATTTTCCAAACGAAACTGCGATTGGAGCGTTGGCATTATACGTATCAGGTGGTGCAGTTTCAGCTTTTCAACCAATGAACATAAACTTTGGCTTAATAAGTCAATTAGATAGAAGAGTTAAGGGGAAGAGTGAAAGAAACCTTGCTATTGCAAATAGGTCACTGGATATTATTGATAAAATAGCAACCGGTTTTCAGTAACACTAAGAAATATAGGAATTGTTATGACAATTATTATTGATGCAATGGGTGGCGATAACGCTCCGGATGAGATTATTCTAGGGTCGATAAAAGCAGCTTCTGAGCTAAATGTCGAAATCAAACTAGTTGGCAGAGGGGAAGATATTCTCCGCTCTTTGGAACGAATAGGTTACAGTGAGTTACCAACCGGTATTAAGGTTGTAAATGCATCAGAAGTGATTGATGTTGATGAAGACCCAACAACAGCTATTCGCACAAAAAAGGACTCATCTCTAACTGTTGGTTTTACTTTACTTCGTGATGGACGTGGTGATGCATTAGTTTCAGCAGGCAGCACGGGAGCGTTACTTTCAGGAGCAACTCTTATCGTAAAGCGTGTACGCGGGCTAAGGCGTGCAGCTCTTGCACCATTAGTTCCAAGTACAACAGGCAGGTTTATGTTAATTGACTGCGGTGCAAACTCAGAATGTACGCCGGAGTATCTTTTACAATTTGCGTTTATGGGTTCATTTTATTCTGAGGATGTACTAGGTATAAAATCTCCGAGAATTGGTCTGTTAAACAATGGTATTGAGCGTTCAAAGGGTACACAGTTACAGCTAGAAACTTATGCTTTGCTTGAAAAAGCAGATTTAAACTTTGTTGGGAATGTAGAAGCAAAGGATGCTCTAAAGGGTGCGTGTGATGTGCTGGTGTGCGACGGATTTACAGGAAATGTTTTGCTTAAAACGATTGAAGGTACAGCATCACTTGTGATGTCGGAGATAAAATCTGTATTTAAGAGTAGTTTTATAACAATAATATCCGCTCTGCTTATAAAAAAACGCTTTACAGGATTAAAAGAAAAACTAAGCCCTGATTCAGTAGGTGGTACTGCACTGCTTGGTATTTCAAAACCTGTAATAAAAGCGCACGGTTCATCAGGTGAGTTAGCCATCAGAAATGCTATAGCTATGGCAGTAAAGGATGTAAACTCAGATATTGCTACAAGATTTAAAGAAAATATTGATAAGATGAAGATAACTGATGTAGAAAATTAAAATGTGTGATACAATAGTTAAAAAATAATGTAATTATACTATTATGGTATATTTCTAATTGCAAATGATTGTATTTATAGTAATCAACTAACAGGCAAATCAGATTTATCGTTTAAACAAAAGGAAAACAACAAAACATGACAATAAAGCAAATCATATTATTAGCTGTAATTACTCTAACAATAGTAATTACTATATTAACAATTTTCATTATATTACCTTTGATATCAACTTTACCTGATGATTTATACCCAAATGTAGATGGTAATAATGATGTATCACCATTTCCAACGCCATCTACAAATGACCCAAGTTCAAACACTGATGAAGATATTGTTATGGGGCGAGGTAATACATCTGGGAATATAGCAAACATTGGTTACATAGCACAAACTTATGAATGGATATATATTGTTGAAGCTCGCGGTCTTTTTCCATTATATAAAATGCGACATGATGAATCTGAACGACAACGAGTTCACCCAACTGAGCAAGGGTTTACTTTTATTAATATTATAGGTGATTGGATTTATTATAGCAATATGTCTGTAAACTCTGGTAGAAATATCTATAGATTAAGTGTAGATGGAACTATACAAGAAAAAATAAATGATGAAATCAGCACGTCACTAACTGTAGTAGACGGTTACATCTATTATCGAAACATGGACGATTATTTATATAGAATGCAACTTAATGGAACAAATATCGAAAAAGTTATAGACGAACAAACAAACACATTTTGTGTTGCAGGAGATTGGATTTATTATGGCATAAAAGGTGATTATGGTTTCTATAAAATAAATGTAAATGGTACAGAACGCACTAGATTAAGCTCAGATGATATAGAAATTATAGTTATTTATGAAGAATGGGTTTTCTTTACAGTATTTGATAATGATCGACGAGAAAATCTATTACATAAAATGCGTATGGATGGGAGTGAGCGTTACCAAATGTGCGATGATAACATTGGTTTTTTTAATATATCTGATGACTGGATATACTATAGCAACTGGAGCGATAATGAGTATCTCTATCGTATGAATATAGATGGTACAGAAAAAGAGTTAATTTATACAGATAGAGTAGCAATGATATATATACTTGGAGATTGGGTATATTACTCATCAATAATTCCGTTACCACCAATGTATCGTGTGAGAATTGATGGCTCTGGCTATGAGAGTTTATTAGATTAGTATTTATATGAGGTGAGCGTATGAACAGAATGAAGAAATGTATCACATTATTATTAACAGTAATTATTGTATTTCTTGTTTTAATACCAATTAATAGTAATGTATTAGCAGATAATGATGATGTTGAGTTTTTTGATTATGTAGATTTTGTTATACTTATTGAGAGAATAATTAGTGAAGGTAATACTCCTGAGCAGGCGATAGCGATTTTAATTGAAGAAGCAGTAAAAAGCTCAATTAAATACACTGGAGATATAGCTGGTAGACTTGTTATTGATACACTCAAAAACAATTATGAACAAAATTATTTTCTAAATGAGGTACTAGATAAAATTGATATGAAAAGTGTCATAACTGTTATAGATTATGGAGTGACAGCATACAGTTATATTGAGAACATGACAGATTATTATGTACTAATTATCAATAGTGATAGACCAAATGAAATCGCTTATACTCAACTAGAGGGATTTTATGATACATTAAACTTACTTAGTACAACATTGAAGACATTCTTACCCGGAATAGGTAATCTAATATCCATACCATTGGATTTAGGAAAAAACACAGCAGTTTTAGCACAAAATATGTTATCTGCTTTTGAAAGCCGTAATGCAAGATTATTTTTAGAATTCGTGGGATTAGCATCAAATAGTATACTTGTTGAATTTGCCAGGTATATCAATGTTGAAGGGATATTGGATCAATTAAAAGAACAAAAGGAATCTTTAGAAAATGCTAAAACACTAAATACATTGTTAGGTAGTCATATAGCCTTAAATGAAGCATTATATCCACATCATATAGCGACAAAAGAAACAATAGATTCAAAATTACTAGAATTAGAAACACTGATAGCTGATATAGAAAATTATCTTAGTTATTTTTATGAACACGCAGAAGCAGCTATTGAAAGTGATGATTATAAAAGCAGTATGCATAATAAAGGAAATTTTTGGTGGTATGCATGGAAATTTCATTCATATAATGAAAACGATGAATGTGTATATGAGCGTAAACCAACAATAGTAAACTTAATATTTAATGAACCTGAATATAAAACATGTACAGAATTATCTTATGACTTTATGTTACTTTGTATGTGTTTAGAAAAA
>JAITFS010000170.1 GCA_031281195.1 Oscillospiraceae bacterium | reverse complement strand
CCAACTTTTGATGCTGACGTATCAGATGATGCGGAGCAAAGTGATTTGCCGATATACAAAATTAAAGTTATCTTTGATTCCGGTTGTCAGATGGAAAACCTACGTGCATTTACTGTTGTAAACGCTTTAACAGACCATGCACAAAAAATACTTCATGTTCCCGAAGATATTGATGATAGTGATTCAAGCAATGACATTATCGCAAATGGATTTATAATGTTTGTACAATCCGAAGAAAATCCGGATTCTATACAAAAAATCGTAGATTCAACAATGTATGTTGATAGCTCAACAATTGTTCAGCTTACTCCGGACAGCGAAGAACTACCTGCTTCAATGCGTGTTGTACCTGTAGTTTCTGACACCGAAGTAAAAGTTGTTGAAGAAAAACCAGCCTCAGAAGTTGCTGTAAAACAAAACTTCATCAGTGTAAATGTAAACAAACTTGACAAGCTTATGAACCTTATGGGTGAGATTGTAACCACAGAATCTATGGTTACAAAAAATCCGGAGGTTGCAAATCTGCATATTGACTCCTTTGAACGCAGCAGTCAGGAGCTACGCAAATTAATCAACGAACTGCAAGATATTGTTATGTCAATTCGTATGCTTCCGGTTTCTAACTCCTTCCATAAAATGCACCGTATTGTCAGAGATGTCAGTAAAAAAGTTGGAAAAGAAGTTGAGCTTGTACTTATCGGTGAAGAAACAGAGGTTGACAAAAACATTATTGACACACTTTCAGACCCGCTTATGCATCTTATTCGTAATGCAGTTGACCACGGAATTGAAACACCCGATGTTCGCCTCAAAGCAGGCAAACCGGCAAAAGGTACTCTCACACTTGAAGCACGTAGTGCCGGTGGAGATGTTGTCATCTTAATATCAGACGATGGTGCAGGACTTGATAGAAATGTAATTCTCAAAAAAGCCGCAGAAAGAGGACTACTTTCAAGACCTGAAAATGAATATTCTGATAAAGAAGCATACCACATGATTTTTGCACCGGGTTTCTCAACAAACGAAGAAGTAACAGAGTTTTCCGGTCGTGGTGTTGGTATGGACGTTGTCAGACGTAACATTGACAAGGTTGGTGGCACAATATCCTTAGAAAGCACACCGGGTGAAGGTATGACAGTACAAATACGCATACCGCTCACACTTGCAATCATAGACGGTATGAAGCTACGTGTTGGCAAGCTTGTATTTATCGTACCAATGTTATCAATTCAAGAGTCATTTAAACCGGGCGAAGGTGATGTATTCCTTGATCCTGACGGTAGTGAAATGATAATGATTCGCGGTGAGTGTTATCCTGTACTCAGACTGTATAACATCTTTAGTATTGAAGCCGATTACGAAAAACTGGACGATGGAATACTTATAATGATAACAACCGACACCTCAACCTTCTGTCTGTTTGTTGATGAACTAATCGGTGAGCAACAAGCCGTTATCAAACCACTTCCCGAATACATCCAAAAACACAATATTGGTATGCACGGTATCGGTGGTTGCGCAGTGCTTGGTGATGGTTCAATCAGCTTGATAATAGATATTAACAGCTTGATTGTGCAGTAAAATATCTATCACTGAATATTACTTAAATGGGGCTGTTGTTTAACAGCCCCTTAATAAAGAGACAAAGCTCAAAGAACATGCACAAAGAACATGTTCTTGTAAAGAAAGAAGTTATATAAACTTTTCCGGAGAAGCGTTATGATGCTTGATGTCCTTGGCTTTTTAGTAGGTATTCTCACAGGGGTATTACAATACTTCTTACTATCAATATTTACCGGAGCGGTTAGTGGTGGGAAATTTGGCAAAAAAACTGTGCTATTTGCAATAGCACAATTTATGTTACCTTTTGTTGTACTGTTAATAAGTGCTTTTATCTTAGACGGAAACTTGTTACTCGTAGCTATTGGAGCGATTATCGCTCTAATAACTTGTGCTGTAACTAGGTTTATAATTACAATTATCAAGCAGGTGAAGTAGTGGGATTTCTGCATTATAGTTTTAGTTTCGATTTTTCATTATGGCCTGAAAGATTTGAGATTTATGGTTATAGTTTAAGCAGTACAATAATTCTCTCTTGGGTAGCAATGATAATACTTATAACCGGTGCTTTGATTATTCGACTTACCGTGTTTAGAAACCCAAAAGAGAACCCGACAGGTGCACAAAATGTAATTGAATCCATAGTTGAGATTACCGCAAAATACACAAAAGCTGAAGCTCAAGGTACAGGTGAAATGCTTTGTTCATACATTTTATCTATTGCTGCTTTTATGATAATGTGTGCAGTTTTGGAGCTTTTTAGGTTTCGTCCACCCACAGCAGATATAACTCTTACATTTGCACTTGCTTTTATGACATTTATTTTGATTAATGTTTATGGAATTAAAAGAAAAGGTGTTTTTGGCAGAATAAAATCCCTTGCTTCTCCAACACCTATTGTTTTTCCGTTTAGAGTTATATCCGACCTGGCAATACCTGTGTCTATGGCTTGCCGTCTCTTTGGAAATATGCTCGGCGGAATGATAGTTATTGACTTGCTTTATGTAGCTTTAGGTTACTTTGCTGTTGGAATACCGGCAGTTTTAGGATTATATTTTAACGCTTTCCACCCTCTGATACAAACATTTATTTTTATCACATTAACATTAACATTTGTTAATGAGGCTATTGTCGAAGAAGCATAATTTATATTTTTAATGGAGGAAACTACTATGAACAATGTTGGAATTGCACTATGCTTGCTATCGTGTGCAACTGCTGCAATCGCAATGGGATTTGCAACAGGAAAAGCTCTGGATGCTATAGCACGTCAACCCGAAGCATCCGGAAAAATTAATGCAACACTGTTATTAGGTCTTGCACTAACTGAGTCGGCAGCTATTTATGGCTTCGTCACAGCACTAATTCTTGTATTCCGCGGATAGGAGACAGACATTGGATATTCATCCTTTAGACATTGTTATTAGTGTTATAAATATTGCTATACTCTTTCTTTTGCTGCGTTTAATTCTGTGGAAGCATGTTATCAAGTTCTTAAATGAACGTGCAAAACGAGTTAATAATGAGATGGAGCAAGCTAAAAAAGCACATCTTGATGCTGATGCTTTGTTTGAGCAATATGCTTTGAAAATAGCAGGAATCGAAGATGAGGGTAAAGCTTTACTTAAAAATAGTCAGCAAAAAGCCGATGAGGAAGCTGAGAAAATACTAAAGGATGCCCGTAATAGAGTAAATAATATGATGGCAGATGCAAGAGAGCATATCGAAACAGAAAAGGAGCAGGCTCTCGAAGAAGCTCACTTTGAAGTAGCTCAGCTTGCTACCAACATGGCAGCACGGATATTAGATAGAGAAGTTACAGAGCTGGATAACGAAAATGCAATAGATGATTTCTTTAAGAATAATTAGAGGGTAATTTTTATGGATAGACCGCTGTTAATTGTAACATCAAAAAAAGACGAAAAACTCATAAACTCAATTAAAGAGGGTTTTGAAAGTAAGCTAAACACTGAACTAAACTTTGAAATAGTTGAAAGTGTTCAGATAACAGGTGGATTTATTGCTGTTATAGACGGCAAGGTATATGATGCCAGTTTTTCTTCGCGACTACATGAGTTAGGCCGTCAAATAATTATACCCGAAGAAAAGAAATCAACTGTTGAGTCTTCTTTTTCTGCTGTCGGAGCATTATTAAAGCAACGTATAAAATCAAGTGATGCCGACCCTCTGGTTTATGATTATGGAGTAGTGAAAAGTTATAGTGACGATATTGTTCATATAGCAGGACTCTCAGGTTGCCATTATGGTGAACTACTGTCATTTGACGGTGGTGCAACAGGTCTTGCACTCGATTTAGTATTAGGCGGTGTTGGAGCTGCACTACTTGGAGGCTCTGTTTCAACTACAAGCTTAGTACATACTACAGGACGTATTGCCGAGATTTGTGTAGGAGATGAACTGCTTGGGCGAGTTGTTGACCCATTAGGTCAACCGATTGATGGTAGAGAATTAATAGCAAGTAAGTTTCGCCCAATTGAAGCACATTCACCTACTATAATGCAAAGATCACCTGTTAATACACCGTTGGAAACAGGGATACTAGCTATCGACAGTATGATTCCTATCGGGCGAGGTCAACGTGAGCTTATAATCGGTGACAGACAAACAGGGAAAACTTCTATCGCTTTATCAACAATAATGAATCAAAAAAACACCGGAGTTGTATGCGTATATTGTGCAATAGGGCAGAAAACTTCAACCGTATCAAACCTAGTGCATATTCTAAAAACCTCCGGAGCATTGGAGCATACTGTTGTGGTTGCAGCAATGGCACATGATACCGCAGCTATGCAATATATCGCACCGTATGCAGCGTGTGCCGTTGCCGAAGAAATCATGTATAACGGCAAGGATGTGCTGATTGTTTATGACGATTTATCAAAACACGCAGTTGCGTACAGAACTTTATCACTTTTGCTTCGCCGTCCGTCAGGGCGTGAGGCATATCCCGGTGATGTGTTTTATCTGCACAGCCGCTTACTGGAGCGTGCAGCAAAGCTCTCACCTGAGCTTGGTGGCGGCTCAATGACTGCGCTACCAATTGTTGAAACAATGGCAGGCGACATTTCGGCATACATCCCAACAAACGTAATATCAATAACAGATGGTCAAATATATCTTGAAACTACAATGTTTAACGCAGGTCAACGCCCCGCAGTTAACGTTGGACTCTCTGTATCTCGTGTTGGACGGGCTGCACAACGAAAAGCTATGCGGTCAGTCTCCGGCACCCTAAGACTTGAGATTGCACAATACCGAGACATGGCTGTATTTGCACAGTTTGGTGCAGATATTGATGCCGCAACAGCATCACTTTTAAGACGTGGAGAACGTCTTGAAAGATTGATGGTACAACCCGCCGAGCTTGGTTACAGTTTGGCAGAGCAGGTAGTTTTATTGCTTGCAGAGTCCGAAGGGGTTTATGATAAATTTGAAACAAATGAAGTAAATAATATAACAATAAAGCTCTTAGATTTTATTAAACAAAAAGCAGAAAAAATCTTAACAGACATTAATACATCACTTGAATTATCAGAAAGAAATAAAGAAGAACTAAAAAAGCTTTATACAAAGTTTTCAGAGGTAATAACTAATGCAGAAACCGAATGAGATTCGAGAACATATTGCAACAGTGTTACAAACACAAAAGATAACACATGCAATGGAAATGATTTCTTCAAACAGAATGAAACAGGTTATGCATCATATTGAGTATAATCGTTTATATTTTACATATATACGCCGAACCATGAAGGAAATACTTTCATCATCACAAGGTATTATTCACCCGTTTCTTGTAGAACGAGAAAGCAAACACCGTACTTTTGTAGTGATTTCAGGCGATAAAGGGTTTTGCGGAGCGTATAATACAACAGTGTTAAACTATGGATTAAAACGTGTACAAGAAAACCCGGGTTGTAATCTTATAGTTATGGGGCATACAGCCGAAGCATTTTTCCATTCTCATAAGATAGTACCAAATGATTGTTTTCACGGTATCGTGCAAGACCCAACACTTGACAGTGCGCGTGAGGTTGCAAATGCACTAACCGATTTATACGAAAATGAACAAACTGACGAAATAACAATGATTTACACATCTTTTTATGGTGAAACCAAGCACCAGCCTGTCGAATCTCATTTATATCCACTCTTATTACCCGACTATGACGATATAAGAGATGCGGAGGAAATGGACGATATAATGTATCACCCGTCAGCACAAATTGTGTTTAATATGATGATGCCACAATACGCTGTTGGAATAGTATTCGGCGTAATGGTGCAGGCTTATGCAAGCGAGCATTATGCACGTATGACTGCAATGCGTTCTGCCACAACAAATGCAAAAGACATGGTTGATGGGCTTCGAACGCAGTATAACCTTGCACGCCAAAGTGCAATTACCAATGAGCTGTCAGAAATAGCCGATGCAGCAGAAATCTTAAAAAGTGCCGATTTCACGATGTGGGGAGAAAACTATGACGAATTCTAAGAAAACTACAACTACACAAGATACAAATATCGGAATTATCGTTAAAATAAGCGGGCCTGTACTTGATGTTCGTTTTGAACATGACGAGTGTGAACCGAAGCTTAACGACCTGCTCGCAACAGAGGACGGCAGACACATGGAGGTTTCGGCGAATATTGCACCCGGTATTGTCCGCTGTATTGCACTGGACGCTACTGATGGATTATGCTGTGGCACAAATGTTCGTGCCTTAGGTCATGGAATACGTGTGCCTGTCGGACCAAATGTGATAGGCAGGGTAGTTGATGTGCTTGGCAGACCTATTGATAACGGGTCACCGATAGAAAATGCACCGATTTGGGATATACATAGAGATGCTCCAAGGTTTACAGATTTAACTCCGGTTGCAGACTTTCTTGAAACAGGTATAAAGGTTATAGATTTGCTTACACCGTATTCCAAAGGTGGAAAGGTTGGTTTATTCGGTGGAGCAGGTGTCGGAAAAACCACATTAATAATGGAATTAATATATAATATTGCTAATGTACATGGCGGTTATTCAGTATTTGCAGGTGTTGGTGAGCGAAGCCGTGAGGGAAGCGAGCTAATACATGATATGATTGAGTCAGGTGCTATTAACAAAACTGCACTTGTTTTCGGACAAATGAACGAACCGCCCGGCTCACGTATGCGAGTTGCTCTCACAGGTCTCACTATGGCTGAATATTTCCGCGATCAGATGAATCGTGATGTGCTTTTATTTATAGATAATATTTACCGATATGTACAAGCCGGTAATGAGGTTTCTGCTCTGCTTGGCAGAATGCCCTCTGCTGTTGGTTATCAGCCAACACTTGCAGGTGAGCTTGGTACACTTGAGGAACGCATTGTGTCAACCAAAAACGGCTCTGTAACATCAGTACAAGCAATTTATGTGCCTGCTGATGACCTGACAGACCCTGCACCTGCAACAATATTCTCACATCTTGATGCAACAACAGTTTTATCACGTAGTGTGGCAGAGGTTGGGATATATCCGGCAGTTTCACCACTCGAATCTTACTCACGTATTTTAGAGCCAAGCATTGTTGGAAAAGAACATTATGAGACAGCGCAAGCAGTCACAGCATGTCTCAACAGATACAAAGAACTAAAAGATATTATCGCAATACTCGGTATGGACGAGCTTAGTATGGAAGACCGTGAAACCGTATATAGAGCAAGAAAAATACAACAGTTTTTATCGCAGCCTTTCTCAGTCGCAGAAGCTTTTACAGGTATGAAAGGTCGTTTTGTGGAGCTTAAAGATACAATCCGCTCATTTAACGCAATTCTTGGCGGAGAAGTTGATAATTTACCTGAATCCGCATTTTCTCTCGTTGGAGATATTGATGAAGTAATAAAAAAGGCAAAAACATTATGAAGTTATTTAATCTAAAGATTATGACACCTGAGCGTGAGTTTTTTGATGGTGATGTCGAAGCAGTTTCAGCTTTTGCACCTGATGGAAATGTTACTATTTTGGCTGAACATGCTCCATTTATCATGCCTGTTAGTATTGGAACTATAGGCATAAAAAAAGACAGCAGGTGGGAAAAATCTATCAACTCCGAAGGTTTTTTAGAAGTACATCATAAAGGTGTTATTATTTATGTTCAATCCTGTGAGCGACCTGAAGAAATAGACACACAAAGAGCCGAAGCTGCACAAAGACGTGCAGAAGAACGCTTACGTCAAAAACAAAGCATGAGCGAATACCGACAATCAAAGATAGCCCTTGCACGAGCAATGGCAAGACTCCAAGTTGGAACAAAACTAGATTACTTGTAAAGGATATAATGATGCTGGAATTTCATAAAGTGACACTGGACGACATAGAAAAACTTAGACCCCTTATTCTGCAAGGGGATAGTAAGATTTGCAATAATACTGTCGGTGGGATATTTATGTGGAGAGATTACTTTAATATGGAGTGTGCTCTTTGGGATGATACCGTTATTTTAAAGGCGTGTGCAAATTATCATGGAGTAAGCACTGTGTTTTCAATACCTCTTGGTGGATGTCCACAGGGTGGGCTTGACAGAATTGCCGAGTATTGCCGTGAGATAAACATACCGCTTGCTTTTTACGCAATAACAGTTGATGATTTTGATTTATTACGTACCAAGTTTAACGATTTTACAACAGAAACAAACGAAAACTGGAGTGACTACATCTACGAAGCCTCTGCACTGACTAAGCTTGAGGGTCGAAAATACAGCGGAAAACGAAATCATATAAACCAGTTCAAAAGAGAACATCCAGGTTGGGTATTTGAAAAAATTAATGAAGAAAATCTTCCGTTAGTGCAAAGCTTTTACGAAAAGTTAAGCTCTGAGCAAGAGTTTACAACACATACTTCAATTGAAGACCATGATAAAACTGTAGAAGTACTCGATAATTACAGTGTTTATGGTTTGTTAGGCGGTTTATTACGTGTAGATAATGAAATTGTTGCTTTCTCTATAGGTGAGACAAAAGGTGAGGTTTTGCACGTACATATAGAAAAAGCAAACACAATATATAAAGGCGTATATCAGGTGCTAAACAACGAGTTTGCAAAGCTTTATGCTACAGAAAACATCAAGTGTATTAACAGAGAAGAAGATGACGGAGACCCCGGGCTTCGTTTTTCAAAAAAATCTTATTATCCTTTTATGATAATAGAAAAATACATAGTTGTGATAAAATAAAAAACTAATAAAAAACAAAAAATAAAGCGTTACAAAATAAAAACTATATGGTATAATCAAGATTGTGGGCAAATATAAATAACCGATTAATTATTCATACGAGGCAAATATTATGACGCAAACACGGGAGAGAATCATCGTAGTTGACGACATAGCAACGAATCTTAGCATTGCTAAGAGTGCGTTGTCGGACAAGTACGATGTTTTTACTGCTCCCTCTGGTGCAAAGCTTATGTTATTACTCAACAAGCTAACACCTGATTTAATTTTGCTCGATATAGAAATGCCGGAGATGGACGGTTACGAGGTTATTAAGGTGCTTAAAAACTCCGAAAAAACCATGAACATACCTGTAATCTTTTTAACAGGGAAAATAGACCCTGAGCATGAAGTCAGAGGTTTAAGTCTTGGTGCGGTCGATTATATAACTAAACCATTTTCACGAGAATTGTTGCTTAAACGTATTGACTTACACGTTTTATTTGAGCGTCAAAAACAAGAACTGCTAAATCACAATCTTAGACTCGAAAACGAAGTTGATAAAAAGACAAAAACTGTCATGGAACTGCAATCAACAATACTAAAAGCAGTAGCAGAGCTTGTTGAAAGTAGAGACAACGTCACAGGTGACCACATAGGCAGAACTCAAAAATCTCTTAACATTTTAATCGATTTGTTAATCTCAAACGATATTTACAAGGAAGAGCTTGCAGAGCTTGATATACCGTTACTTGTAATGTCGTCACAGCTCCATGACGTTGGTAAGATTTCGATTAGAGATAATATTCTCATGAAGCAAGGCAAGCTTGATTATGATGAGTTTGAAGAAATGAAAAAACACACCGTTTATGGTGTAGATATTATTAGAAAAATTGAAGACAGCACTTCTGATAATGACTTTTTACATTACGCAGAGGTTTATGCAGGTACGCACCACGAAAGATGGGACGGCACTGGTTATCCACATGGGTTAAAAGAGATGGATATACCAATACATGGCAGACTTATGGCTATTGTTGATGTTTATGACGCACTGGTCAGTAAACGTCCGTACAAAAATCCATTCCCTCACTCCGACGCAATAGATATTATTTCAAAAGGTCTTGGCACTCAGTTCGACCCTGTTATTTGTAAGGTGTTTATAGATAATCATAAGTCTTTTGAAAACATTGACGGTAGTGGTTCTTTTATGTCAGGTGGATATGGCAACTTAAATCCAACGATGAAAACAATTGTAAATGGTGTTGGTAAACGTAGCGGCAGTGAGTATGGTCATACAGAAAAGATGCAGCGTTATCTTGAGGTTCTCTTTGATGCAACAGCAGAACACGAGATTCTTAAAAACGAAACATCCTTGTGGGATAAAGAAATATTCTTAATGTCGGCAATTTTGCACGATGTTGGTGAATTATCAGTATCAGACCAGATATTTACGAAAATTGAAGATTTAACTCCTGATGAATTTTCTGAGTTTATAAGTCATACAAACTTTGGTGTTAAGGTAGTTCAAAGTCTAAAAGGTAGTATTGATCATAAAAATATACTTCATCACGCAGAAATGTTCACCGGTAGCCATCATGAAAAGTGGGACGGCACGGGTTATCCTCTTGGTTTAAAGGGGAGAGGTATACCGCTGGAGGGTAGAATGATGGCAGTTGTTGATGTATATGATGCACTAACAACCGATCGTCCTCACAGAAAAAGAAAAACCCACAAAGAAGCAGTTCAGCTCATCAAAAACGGCAGCGGTACTCACTTTGACCCTGACATCGTAGGAATCTTCCTAGATAACGAAGCAAAATTCGAAAAAATATCAGATCTGTAAGTCGAGACATAAAAAATGATACAGCTTAATCATTAGGTGGTTTTTAGATGTCATCATTGTATAAACTATTTAATCGTTCATATAGAGATTATGTCGGGGATGCCGAAACTCTCCGTTTGCTTAATATTATAGTTCTATCTGTTGCGGTAGGCATGTTTTTGTTTTCTGCTCAAGGTGGTGTTGCCTTTGTTGGTTATGCATCCGCTCTTGGAGCGGGCGAGTTTGCTTTTGGGCTTATTTCTGCATTACCTGTACTTGCAAGCCTGCTTCAAATCCCTGCTTCGTATTTGGTTGAGAAAACCGGTAAATATAAAACAGTTTTTCTGGTAAATGGCGTTATTCAACGTATCTCATGGATAGTTATTGCATTTATACCTTTTTTATTCCCTGTTGAAGAGTCATATTTATGGGCGCTTGTGATTTTAGTCACATTAGCTGCCATGTGCGGTTCGTTCCTCGCTATAACGCACACTACATTACTTGCAAGTGTTATACCTATGGAAGCAAGAGGCCGTTATATAACAACACGCCAAAAGGTAATGACCGCTTGTGGAATGGTCGTTGGCTTATTTATTGCACTTATTCTTGACTATGTGCCCGGTTTTACAGGGTACACCATCGTTTTTGCTGTTGGTGGTGTTGCAGGACTTATTGATATTTTAATGTACGCAAGTGTAAGCTTCTCCGGAATACCAAGAAAACCTAAGCAATATTCAATATTTTCAAGCATTAAATCATCCATAGCTTCTCCAAAAACACGAAACTATTTCATTTTTTGGATGTTTTGGAGTCTTGCAATAAACTTGAGCGTACCATTTTTTAACAAATATGCTATTGATGTACTACTACTTTCGTATGTAAGCATGATATTTTTCGGTCAAATTGTTTCGCAATTGCTTGCACTTTTTGTGCTTTCAACCTGGGGTAGATTTCTCGACCGTTACGGTAGTGTTCCAATGATGATGATTTCTGCTACAGTTGCTACACTTGGTATTTCTGTGTGGTTGTTTGCATCACCGGGTAGTGTATGGGTAATTTTCCTGTTTAACTTTATAGGTGGTTTATTTTGGTGTGCAAATGAAGCATGTATGGTTAATATGCAAATTTCGCACACTCCATCCGAAGGTCGTCCAGCTGCTCTTGCTGTATATGCTGTTCTTACTTCAATTGCGGCAGCTACATCATTTATAATAGGCGGGTTTTTACTAGAAACTCTCTCTCCGATTATGGAAAATCTTAACTTTACATTTATGGGTACACATTTTGACCATTATAAGGTTCTTTTCAGTATAACTATAGTGGCTCGTTTAATTGTAATTTTTATATTCCTGCCACGGGTTTGGAATGAGAAAGAGATAAGTATCAGCAAAACCTTAACAAAGGTTATTAGCGATTCAAAGTTTAAAATTAATTGGGTATTGAAAGGACGATGATGTTATGAAAATGATACTCGCAGTAATCGATAAGGACGATTCATCAAGTGTTATGCAAAACCTTATAGAACGTGGTTTTAATATAACAACCTTATCAACAACCGG
>JAITFS010000136.1 GCA_031281195.1 Oscillospiraceae bacterium | reverse complement strand
AACATCGCTATTATCGCCTTTAACAACATCTAATTGTTTAATAAACATGGCTATCTCCTTAATTTTTATTATTACTACGTTTTTTCACTTTATTTATGCTAAATATATTATGCAATGCTGCCCTTTGTCAAGAGAAAATATTTATTTAATGTAGATTTTACCAAGATACTCTATATAATATTAAGTGTTCAGATAATGTACAACCTACCACAACTCATCCAAGGAGGACACCCACCATGCCAAACATAATCATCGACGAAGAATTCCAAGCTTTACTCCCACAACTTGACCCACTTGAACTTGAAGGGTTAACTCAAAATATTCTGGAACATGGCTGTATGTTGCCGCTGATACTTTGGAACGATATACTCATCGACGGGTACAATCGTTATTCGATATGTACTGAGTATGATTTGCCGTTTAATACAATTGCTATCGAACTTGAGACAAGAGATGATGCGTTGGAGTGGATGATTACTCACCAGCTTGCACGACGTAATTTGACCTCAATGCAAAACAGTATTTACCGTGGTATGTTATATAATCTTGAGAAAAAGAGTCACGGTGGAGACTATTGGACAGATAGACAAATCTCGAGAGGTCACAATGACCCATCGAGATCAAGTACTGCTGACAAACTTTCAGACAGATTTAACATTTCGCCTAGAACTATCAAGCGAGATGCTGAAATGGCAGAAGTTGTCGTAGCTATCGGGCGTGTTTCTCTAGACGCAAAACAAGAAATACTGCTCGAAAAAACCAAGATAAGCAGAAAGAAGCTTCGTGGCTTATCCAAGGCTAGTGAAGAAGAAATAACAAACATTGCACAAAGCATTGAAGATGGTACATTTGACGCAAAAGAGTTTCAAAATAATGCTACTGTTCAAGAAACAGACTACAATAAAACGAACGACAACATAAAACAATCGTTTGAACTTAATAATGATTACATTAATGATTTAGTAAAATCCCTGGTTGCACCAATAGTAAGTGCAGCAAACTCTTTTGGAGCAAACCTGCATAAGCTAAACCAAAACAGTGATTCTAGTGATGTAAAATCTATGCTCAGATCATACATTGATGATTTGGAGCGGTTATATGAGGGGATGTAGGTGCTACTGTTCAATTATATCAACAGTAAGTAGAAAAAACTGTGATAATTGCTGCACATATACATTGATAGTGTAAAATAGTTCTTGGTAAAACCAAAATCATATCATTAAGTTAAGTAGGAACAGATAATGGATACGTCGACCAGTGCTCACACCCTCCCATGAGAGAGTAGAACTAGTCTTAATTCCAACTTCTTAACTTTTACTATAAAAACTTCTTTATCTTATGATAATAACACCAAATATAAAAACTATATATATTTTTATTAATAATAAAATATATGTTTCCCGGTAATGCCTTATATAAAATCTGTCGTATCTTTAATATAAATCTTTGTTTTCTTTCTACTTGTGGTATATCACCCCATAATGACATATCTTTGTATCTATCCCAATGCCTAATTAAAGAATTATTTTTTACAGACATTACTTTCTCCCATGGTTTATAACCAGCGTAATGTAATATTTTTGGGTTTCTCGTAGCACTTTGCAAGCTTTCTTCACTGTATAATATATCATTTGGTTTAATCATATATTTATATAGTGTTTTCTTACTAACTTCATACCAATCAGATATGACATTATACTCTGGTGCTAAAGACTGTATGTTTTCATTTATTGAAGCATTTATTATATCTTGATCATTTGTTATATAGTAACGGCTTTTATTCTCTAAAGTTTTTAGTATACGTTCACTGCATTTTAATTCTTTCCATGCTTTTACATCAAACAACATTATCCCAGCATAATAATATAAATCCTCTTCACCTAATCTTAATAATTTTTTATGACTTTTTTGTATTTTACCATGATATACCATAGCACACGCTTTATGTTCTTCAAATACGAAATTAAGTAATTCAACAAGTGAATCTAATATAATAACATCACAATCTAAATAAAGAAATCTATCAATATCCTTTGGTAAAACATCAGCAGCTATCAGTCGATAATATGTAGCTCTACTATTATTTAGTAATCTCACATTATTACTCTCAAAATATTTATCATATTTACTTACATCAATGATAGTAATTTCTCTATTATAATTATCAGCAAGTTTTTTAAGTTTACTTACATTATTGTCAGAAATATCTGAGCTCATTATATATACCGTTATACTACCTATATCTTTATTATTCTCAAATAAAGATGTTATAGATATACCTGCATAAGGAGAATATTTATCATCACAACTATATAATATATTCATATTTTTAACCTGTTAGTAAATTATCTACCATAAGCTTTATTTATTACTTTAACTTTAAATAGCTTTAATATGCTATACTTAAAAGTTTGATAAACAATAAAATATGTAAAAATAAAATGCAACAAAAATACTAGATTGCGTTCTCTTATTGCGATTCTTATACTGTCTAATAACACTAATGGTGGTAATAAACAATATCCTAAAAATAGATATTTTTTGACTTTCAAAGCTTTATTTACTCTAGTTCTAGCTGTGTAACCGGATATGTAATTATTTGGATAAAGATTATTTATGACTCGCCATTTTAATTTCTTTAGATATATCTTAAGCTGTGTAGATGTAAAGTGATTAATTACATCATCTTCTATTACACCAAAACATTTTGTTTGCTTTAGTATTTCTTCAGATATTATAGATGTAAAATCTGGTTGATAAAAAATATCAATTGATTGGTTTTTTATGTATTCCAAATCAAACATGGTTGTACCAGCATCCGCAATAATTGTTATATTTTTGTCTTTTAACAGAAACATGATTTTTTGATCTTCTGCGTATATGAAAGAATACTTGTATTTTTGCAATCGATTTACTACAGACTCACCATTCAACCTGTATACAAAAGCTGTGAAAGGGTCTTTGTAACTGTTTATATATTCTGTAATTTTTGGGTATCCCTCTGGTGTTTTAAGGATATTTGGTATAATCAATTTTACGCTTTCATTAATTTGGAATAATTCTAATCGTTTAGATAGTTGTTTTTCATGAGTGAACTCTTCATCTGCATCCATAAAAACAACATACCTACCTTTTGAGTTACTTATACCAATTTTCTTTGCTTCCTCTGGGACTATCTTGTTATTATCGAAAATAATTGCTCCATACTTCAGTGCGATTTTTTGTGTATTGTCGATTGAACCTCCATCAATTACAATTATCTCAACTTGGGTTTGATCAACGCTTTGCTCTCTTATTGATTTCAAAGCTCTTTCAATACGAGCTTCTTCGTTTAGGGTTGGCATTATTACAGATATTAGCATTTTTTCTCCATTTGTACTGATTTAATAACATATTTGTGACTACTTATCTACCGTCACTTCGTGGTATAGCAATTATACTTTCTAACCCGTAGTACTGTGCAATTACCATATTTATCCATTTATTAGGGTCATCAGACATATCATACATTGAATACCTAGTATCAATTTCACTCTTTCCCCAAGGCAGTTCATCAACCATTAAATGCAAATTACCTTGAGCTTTTTGTTCTAGTATATATCTATTTCTATTATTCCATATTATCTTTGTACTTATTATACTATCAGCACCATCTATAAATGATGTTATAAACATAATAGCTAAAACTGATAATGTACTAAAAGTAAAAATTTTCATCTTTACATCTCTTATTTCAATACCAACAGCACAATAAACACATGCTATTATCATAAATACTGTTGATGTAAACATTGGTCTACCTAAAACAATAACTGGTGATATAGCAATAATATATGCACATATTATTGATGTTATAGCATACATTATCGAAATATAAGTTCGTTTTCGGTCAGCAGATGTAAATATTTGTGTAACAATTAATACAACAAAAATTATCATTAATGGCATAAGCGACCTTTGCGACCCTGTAATATATCCTCTTGTTATATGAGCAACTCCACTAAAAATTCTGCGTATATGATCGTACTCACCAGATACCCAATTTGAAATTCCTGTATAGCTAGATATTCTTTGAGATAAGTGTGATAGATTAAAGTTTGCTATAAAACCAATCATATTACCAGTAAGTCCTGCAAGCATCCATTTTTTAATCTTTACTTTAAAAATCAAACAATAAACTAACATCATTATTACAACGAGAATTGTTGCTCCAGATGTTACTTCCATTGACATCCCTGCAAAGAATCCAAAAAGAAACATACCAAAGATTGCTATGCTATCTCTTTTAAATGTTCTATTATTTGTAATGTATAAGTGAAACGGTAATAAATAGAGCAATAAAACTACCATCGCAATTAAATAACCAAAACCTGACCTCCAAAACATCACTTCTCCAAAATTTCGTGTAAACAACCATAATGAAAAAGTTATAAATAGTAGTAATTGTATGTGAAACTTTTTATTTGTATTTGCTATCTTGTATATTAGTAATATTAGCAACACATAAAATAAAGCACGGATAAAACTAAATATGAAGTTAGGTAACAAGAAAAAAATGTAGTTTATTTGTATTACAAAAAATCTTGTAAAATCTAACTTTACAATTGTACTAATCATTACATTTATATAATCGTTAAATGTTTGTAAAACGTAAATAATAACATAATCATCAGCATACAGCGGCGTCAATACATTTAATATAATCATTTTTATTGTTATACTTATAATGATAGTAATAAAGATAATTTTATTTTTGTTTTCGTTGTGTTCTAACATATATACTCAACTTCGGTTTAACAATGGTTTACTATTGCAAAATATTGTTAATTGTAATATAATCACCATGAAAAAGCAATTATTTATATTGTTTGTTAAAAACTCTATAGAAAAATTGCGATTTATTTTAGGAGTCAATTTCATGAAACTAACCCTGATAATCCCCTGCTATAACGAAGAGGATACAATTTCGGATTTGTACCGTGAGGTGCTTGATGTGCTTGGTGAGCGGTATGATTTTGAGATGCTCTTTGTTGATGATGGTAGCCGTGACGGTACTCTTAGCAAAATAGTTAAACTATCGGAGAGTGATGATAGAGTCAAATACCTATCGTTTTCGCGTAACTTTGGCAAAGAAGCTGCGATGCTTGCCGGAATGAAGTTTTCTACAGGGGATTATGTTTGTATTATAGATTCTGACTTGCAGCACCCGCCGAGTATGATACCGGAGATGGTGGCAGCTCTTGATGAGGGGTATGATGTTGCAGCATCAAGAAGAACTAACCGCAAGGGTGAAGCAATGTTTGTCAGTTTTTTCTCGCGTTGTTTTTACGGGATTATCAATAAAATGGCAGATATTAACATCAAAGAGGGTGCACAGGATTTTCGTGTTATGAAGCGAAAGGTTGTAGAAGGTATTATAAACATGCCTGAGTATTATAGGTTTTCTAAGGGTATATTTAGCTGGGTTGGGTTTAGAACAAAATGGTTTGAGCATGAAAATACAAGCAGGGTCAAAGGCAAAAGCAAGTGGAGTCCGTTTAAGCTGTTTAAATACGCAATTGACGGGATTGTTTCGTTTTCTGTTGTACCGCTGAGGATTGCACTAGTGATTGGTGTTATTGTATCACTTGCGGGGTTTGTATATTTTATAACTGTTGTATATGACGCTATTAAGTATGGAGCTGATTCTTCGGGATTTACAACGATTATAAGCTTGCTCATGTTAATTGGTGGTACTATTTTGCTATGCTTAGGTATACTCGGCGAATATATCGCAAGAATGTATATTGAAGTCAAACGCAGACCTGCGTTTTTAATAAGCGAAACAAATATTACAAATAATATCAAATAAAAAATCAACAATCTGAGGCGTCTACGTTGTAGGCGCCTCACTTCTAGGACTGAGCCGCCTAAGACAAGCGGCAGTTCAGCTATTGACACTATACCAAACCAATTAACACTCTGTCAAGAAAAATTAAAAAAACACTGTCAATAACTTTTAAAAATGTCACCTCCTAAGTGTGTTAATTATCGCGAGAGAATGTCACCCCAATAAAACATCCTGTTTTCTAAATAAACCTTCTTTTCCTAACCATGCGTATTCTGACTTACAAACGCTTGGTTTTTGATTGCTATCTGTTACTACTTCTTTTGACACTCCCTGATTAAAACGTTTCTTTATTTACAGGGGTGTTTATAATTCTGTCTACGTGTTCTTTCCAGTAATAGTCCATTACCTGTATGCCTCTTGGAAATTGGAATGTTGTTAAATCACGCCATACTGCATTGTTAATGCCGAATGCTCCATCAGATACTGAACAAAAGAAGTTAGCTTGTCTATTCCACTGGTTCAATAGTAACATATTATTATATTTCGATTCTCTGCTTTCAAACAGGAACTTCCATATTTTTTCATTTTTTACTTTTACAATGCTGCTATAAGTGGGACCGCCGGCTGTCCAGTCATTTTGCTTGTGTGTATTATTTGTGTTTTGGGTAAAGCCTGATTTTCCGGTATCGCTGGAGTTTATAAGCAGTATTTTTCCGCGGACTTCTCCAAGCCGTTTATTTATAAAGTCTTCAAAAAGCCAATATTTTTCTTTGCCTGCGGTAAATGATGAGGCACATTCGTTTTTGAAATTACCTTTGGCACTTGTTTCGTGTTGCAGAGATAGTATAACCGTTTCTGTTGGGTTGTTGTTTAAAAAATGGATGCAATCATCAACTACTCCACGGAGGTAAAGATGATCTCTTCCATTTCTTGTCCAAAGTCTGATTATCCCATGATATAGGTTACCACTATGACGTTTTTTAAGTTTTCCGACACGAATATCAAAGTAGCGAATACCGTCGTTTAGCTGCTGCGCTATTGTTGTTGATTGGCATTTTGCATAATCTTCAAATATTTTATATGTGTTATATGCTGCGGCATCGTGTGTTCCGGGGATTGCTATGTTACGAACGAGTTTACTGTCAGGAACTTTGCTCATCCAGTTATGTTGGGATGATGTTTGTGTAGCCGGTGCTTGTGCGAATGTTGTTTCTTGTGCAGTTGGCGGTGGTCTATTTGCGAACATGTTAAATGTTATGGTAGTATTTGCCCTGGTTATTGTAATTTTTGCGGCTTGTTCAACAGTATTATCCGTATCATCAGTTATGTTGTTTTCAATATTATTAATAGTTTCTTTGCCGATATATATATATTCGTTGTTTTTTATGTTTGTGTTTTTGTTGAAAAATAATAATTTGAGATAAAAAGAGCCTGTTTCATTCCATGATGAGTCGTCATCTTCGTCATCATCTCCAACTTTTATATCAAATGTCATAGAGGCATTGAGTGCGTTACATATTCCACCTGCAATTAATTCATATTGTTGGTTTGCTATAATAATTCCCGCTGCATCGTATTTTTCAAGTTTTTCTGTAATGCCGGTTATCGTTATTTTGTTTCCCACGCTAAACTCCATTTCAACAGTTTTGATACAAATCAGTTTATCACAATCGCAAATATTATGCAATATTGATTATATTTTTGAGTTTCTCCATCTGTTAAAAAAAACACTTGCAATTTCCGTAAAATAAGTATATAATCACGAGCGTGTTTGTATAAACACGTCAAATAGATAAAATTAACAGAAAAAAGAAAGAGGAATATAAAATGAAGAAAATGAAAAAACGCGGTATATCGCTTATACTAACCCTCTGTATGGTGCTGGCACTAGTACCATTCGTAACCCCCACAGCCAGTGCATATGCTGGCGGTAATGGTACTGTAAATAACCCATTTCTGATACAAACTCAAGCACAGTTGAATACATTTCGTGATTTAGTAAATAGTGGTGGTGATAGTGAAAATACTCTTAGCTACAGTCTGGTAGCTAGCAATCTTACTCTCTCAGGTGTACCGATTGGTACTCAAGCGAGACCATTTTCGGGTACATTTGACGGTCGTGGCAACACTATTAATGCTAATATCAATGTAACCACTACAAGTAATGGTGTCGGACTGTTTGGTTTTGTTGGTGCTACAACCGGTATTGTCAAAAATGTTGTAGTCGCCGGTTCAGTCAGCGGTACCTCAAACGCTACAAATGCCGTAAACAACATAGGTGGCGTAGTTGGTAATAATTCAGGAACTATTGAGAATGTAGCCTTTATAGGTAGTGTAAGAGGCACAGGCACAAACGCATCAGTTTCAAGCGTTGGTGGTATAGCCGGACTTAACGCAGGTACAGTACGAAACAGCTACAATACAGGTAGTGTTACAGGTACCGCTACCGGTACAGGATCAGTTAACAGAGTTGGTGGCATAGTCGGTGAGAACAAGGGCACAACAGGTATGGTACAAAACAACTACAATACCGGTAATGTCACAGGTACTAACGCAGTTGGTGGCATAGTCGGAAGTAATGATTCTGATGGTACCAATACCGTACAATTTACTTACAACACCGGTAATGTCAGTGCCACAAACAACGAAGCAGGTGGTATTGTAGGAGTTAACGCAGGAACAATGGTTAACAACGTATCGTTAGGGCTTACTGTTTCAGTTGGACGTTTAGATCTAGATACAGCTGTAGGTCGTATTGCGGGTGTTCCAGGTACAATTGGTGCTGTAGGAAATAAAGCACGTCCTGATATGCAAATAGGTATTGTACTCAGTGGATTATTTCATACGCTTATAGCCAATGATGGTGCTACAACCAAGGATGGTGCTGGATTTACATTTAATCCAGCAACCCCTGTTTTTGGTGTTGGGGGAGTATTTGAACTATTTGCTACTGGTAATAACTGGCATCATGTAGCCGGAAATATTGCTCCTCTTGGTGCATTACCCAGATTGATAAATGCCCCGGGCGTGCAAAACCCGGTAGTCCCGGTAGCATTTGGGCTCACTCTTGTCAGAATAGTCAGAACCAGTGCTACAACAGCTACTGTTGAGTTTTCCAGTAACGGTGCAGGAGAGCGTTTCTTCCGTGTTGGTGGCGGAGCAGCCAGTGCTCAGGAGCTTGTCAACTCGGGTGCGAACCGTGCCGGACTAAGTGTTGGCGTTAACACCATAACATTAACAAATCTAAATCCCGGTAATAACTTTATGCAAATCGCAGCTAGAAGTACAGACGGTAGAATCAGTAATGTACTGGCATTTAGTATCGTTGAGCAAGGCTGGCAACAGCTTGCTGATGGAAGCTGGATATACATCCTGGCTAACGGTCAGCGTGCAACAGGTTGGCTTAATGACAGCGGAACATGGTACTTCTTAGGTACAAATGGAATTATGCTCGCAAACTCATGGTTACAAAGTGGTGGACTCTGGTACTATCTCGGTGCAAACGGTGCAATGGCAACCAACAGATGGGTACTGTCCGGCGGACTCTGGTACTACCTCGGTGCAACCGGAGCAATGCATACCAACGCATGGATTCAAACCGGCGGGATTTGGTACTACGTGGGTGCAAGTGGCGCAATGGTCACCAACACATGGGTCTATAGCGGAGGTGCCTGGTACTACCTCGGTGCAAGTGGTGCAATGGCTGTATCAACAACTATAGGCACATATAGAGTTGGTGCAGATGGTCGCTGGATTCCATAACTCGTTGGACACAATGAAGGATTTAAGCAATAATTGCTAAAATAAGTAAAAAACTTGCTCTCGAACGAGAGCGAGTTTTTTACAGGAGAATGGAAAAACGATGCAAACGAATCAAGAATCTACAAAAAAAGTCTCTATAATCATACCAGTCAGAGAAATTAACGATTATATTATCGAAGCAATTCCTCATCATCTGGCATTAGATTATGAAGACTTTGAGATTCTCATTTTTCCAAACGAAGCCTCCGACAAACAATTTGACAAAACTCGCATAATCTCAAGCGGTGACGTAGGTCCCGCTATAAAACGCGACATGGCAATAGAACACGCTACAGGGAGTTTTTTCGCATTTATTGATGATGATGCTTACCCACGCTCAGATTGGCTTAAAAACGCTGTAAAAGAGCTAGAACCCGATGATGTGGGTGCAGTGGGCGGTCCTGCTGTGACAGCCCCGGGCGACAGCTTTATGCAGCAAGCCGGCGGAAAAGTCTTTGAAAGTATGCTTTGCAGCAGTAAATACGCATATAGATACATTCCAAGAAAACGCCGTGAGGACGACGATATCCCGTCTGTGAATCTTATCGTTAAGCGTGAGGTATTTGAAAAAATCGGCGGCTTTGACTCGTCGTATTGGCCCGGTGAGGACACAAAGCTATGCTTAGACATCGTCTACAAGCTTGGCAAGAAGATTATTTACAACCCTGATATTTTGGTGTATCATCATAGACGTTCGTTATTTAAGGAGCACCTTAAACAATCAAACGGGTATGCCCGTCACAGAGGATATTTCGCGAGAAAACTACCACAAACGAGCCTAAGACTACAATATTTTATCCCCAGCTTGTTTACTCTAGGAGTGTTTTTAGGGCCTGCTGTATGCTTATTTGTGCCGATACTCTGGTGGGTATACGCAGGAGTTATGGTTTTGTATTTTATCCTTGCGATACTTAGCATACGAGGCACACGAAGCGTCGCCCTCATACTCGTAGCAACATTCGGAATATTCGCCACCCACATAGGATACGGTTTCAATTTCATCCGCGGGTTGCTAAGCAAGAAGATGATTAGATAGTGCATAAGCTATAGTAAAAAATAAAAAGGATTCATTATGAAGATAGCGATTTCATATCCACCGCTTGATATTGGTAAAGGCGTGCCACTACTTGGACAAAACCGCCAGTTTCAATGGTTTAACAGTCCAACATATATTTACCCGATGGTGCCTGCTTACGCAGCGACACTGCTAAAAACAAACGGATATGATGTGATATGGAACGATGCTATCGCCGAAGAGTGGACACAGGAGCAGTATTTCGAATTTATTAAAAATACTGACATAGATTTAATCGCTATAGAGACAAAAGCTCCGGTTGTGAAGCTACATTGGGAAATAGTCAGCAAAATCAAGGAAATCAACCCAAAGGTTCAAATAGTCATGTTTGGCGACCATCTGACCGCATACCCGATGGAAACAATGGAAAACTCACCTGTTGACTACATCCTCACCGGTGGCGACTATGACTTTTTGCTACTAAACCTCTGCGAGGTTTTGAGCAGTGAAACGCAAATAAATAAGCTGGAACCAGGGATATACTACAGAAATGATAACGAAATTAAAAGTACAGGAGATTTTGTCTTAAAGCACGACCTTAATACCCTCCCGATGATAGACCGTGACCTCACCAAGTGGAAGCTATACAGCGAAAAGAACGGCAACTACAGCAGAACACCCGGGACATACACCTACGCCTCTCGCGACTGCTGGTATCACAAATGCACATTTTGCTCATGGACAACGCTATATGGCAACTTTAGGAGCATTTCACCAGAAAAACTACTTGACGAGGTTGGCATTTTAATCGAAAAATACGGTGTTCGTGAGATAATGGACGACTCCGGAGCATTCTCGATTGGCAACTGGCTCAGAACATTCTGCAACGGAATGATAGAGCGCGGATATAACAAAAAAGTCATAATGGACTGCAATATGCGGTTTGGTGCTTTAAGCTTCGATGATTATAAACTGATGAAACAAGCAGGCTTTAGGTTTATTCTTTTTGGACTCGAAAGTGCGAACCAATCTACACTTGACAGGATAAACAAAGGCGTAAAAATAGAAAACATGATAGAAAGCTGCCGTCTTGCGAAAAAAGCCGGGTTATCGCCGCACGTAACAATAATGTTCGGCTACCCGTGGGAAGATGAAAAAGACGTTAAAAATACAGTAAAACTTGGGCGTTTATTACTAAAAAAAGGATATGCACACACCCTGCAAGCAACAATTGTTATTCCATATCCCGGCACTCCGTTGTATAATGAGTGCAAGGAAAACGGCTGGCTGCAAACAGAGGACTACGCAGAGTACGATATGCGCCGCCCTGTAATGAAAACACCACTCGGCGACGAGAAGCTCATGCAAGCAGTGCAGTCAGTGTACAAGGTAGCATTTAACCCGGAGTTTTTGTTCAGGCGCATCATAAGCATCCGCAGTTGGAGCGACATAAAGTTCTTCGCCCGCGCAGCAAAACAAGTCTGGGGCCACCTGGTAGATTTCGGGGAGTGAGGGCTTGGAGGGACTGGAAGTTGAAGTGAAAGACATGCATCGTTTTCACTACTTGCCAATTATTAACAATAATGTTACACTTGTAAATTGTTATGAAAAACATAAAAAACATAAATTTAAAAGATCCTGATGTTCAAAATAACATTTGGACTTTCTTATCATCTGCAGTTTCCGCCGGATATACTTTTGTTATTGTTATGATAACGACAAGATGGGTCGGATTAAGGGAATCCGGAGCTATTAGTTTTGCACTATCAATTGCCATGCTTTTTTCCGGTTTTATTATATATGGGATTAGACCATATCAAAGTACAGATATAAAACAAGAAAACTCTTTTCTTGTTTATTTTGGTATGCGTGTTATTACTACCATACTAACATGTATAGCATTTATAGTTTTTTTACTGATTGGTAGATTAATATTTAACTTTGATGATTTTAGAATGATTACATCGCTACTAATGTTTTTTATTTTTTTAGTTTCAAGCTTTGCAGACGTTTTTATGGGTGAATTACAGCGAAAAGGTTTGATGCGAATTGCCGGACGTATGATAGCGTCTGTTTTTTCTTTAGCAATTATAGTATATTTAATTGTACTTCTGATTACTGATGGTTCGATAGTTTTGTCATTGATTTTTTCGTGTGTTGTTGTATTTTTCACATTCATAGCATGGATATGGAAATATCAAAGCTATTTTGATCAAATACGTGTGAAGTTTGACATTCCAGAGATAAAAGCATTAATATGGAAAGTAACTCCATTGTTTTTATCGGGAACTGCTTTTGTTTATTTATATAGTATGCAAAGGTATTATCTGGGATTTTTGAATCAAGATGATTATGTTGCAATCGTAACATTTCTCATTATGCCGGCGACTGCATTACAATTGCTAATTGGTACTGTATTTGGTGGTGCAGAGATGACAAGAACAGCAAAAATATATGCAAATGGACAGATTAAAGAGTTAAAAAAACGTATAAATCTTCAACTTTTGTATGCATTAGGAATCGCAATACTGTTTATTCTATGCTCATTAGCTTTTGGGTTGCCGTTATTATCATGGATTTTTGATGAGGATCTATCAGCATACAAATTTGAGTTTTTAATAGTATCTATAGGTGGTTCATTTTTATGCTTTCAAACAGCTCTTGGAACAATTATCGTAATAATGCGAGCGCAGAAAATGTACTTATATTGTTTATTAGGAGTTGCTTTTATCGTAGCACCAATAATGTGGTTTGTTATACGCAGTTATAGTATTTTGGGAGCTGCATACTCGTTTATAGCGTTTTTATTACCATTATCGATTGTTCTTTACATTCTGTACCGAATCGAACTTAGGAAGTACTATAAAACAAACAGGTAAAAAGTATTTATAGAATATAAAAGAGAAAGCTGTAACGCTATATTTCTAAATGATTTTATGTAATATTTATTTATACGAGGTAATATATGGTGATAAATACACTAAAACTCCACATTGGGTGTGGGAAAAAATTCTTACCTGGATACAAACACATGGACGTAATAAAACAAGACCATATTGACTTTGTCGGAGATGCTTGTGACTTGTCATTTCTTGATGATAGCTCAATTGATGAAATTTATGCATGTCATGTATTAGAGCACTTTAAACGTCATGAAATTTGTAATGTTCTTAAGGAATGGTGTCGTGTATTAAAACGGGGGGGGGTGCTAAGGCTTGCAGTACCAAACTTTTCTGCGATTTGTGTAGAGTATAAACAATGCGGAAATCTTGACTTAGTACTAGGCTTACTATATGGTGGCCAGGATTACGAATACAACTTCCATTATCAAGTTTACGATTTTGATAGAATAAAAAGATTATTAGAAGATACTGGTTTTCATGACGTACAGGAATATGATTGGAAAGAGTTTCTACCAGATGGGTATGATGATTTTAGCAGAGCATATTTACCACATATGGATTTTGAGAATGGACGGTTAATGAGTTTAAACGTTAAAACAGTGAAAGGGTTACCCTATGCATGATGAAGCGATAAAACTATTTTGGGCACAGAGCCATGTTGAGAGTGCTCTGATGTTAAAAGATGCTATTCATAGTAAAAGAGCAGTATTTTGGGACAATGTCTTAGTTACAGCCGCTACTAATGCACAGGCCGATATATATTCATATATGATTCGTGAGCGAGTTGATGGTGGATATATACCATCGAGTTGTCACTATACAGTTTTAGCTGATAGAGATGAGTTGCGTATAGGTTCAGGCGGAGCAACAATTTGTGCTCTAGTACGCTTACTGGAAGAATGTAATGGTAGTATTGAAAGATTAATAAATGAACGTAATATAATAATACATTCCGGTGGTACAGCAAAGCGACTTCCGCACTCTACTCCCTGGGGAAAGCTATTTGCGCTGTCTGGAAACCATATTAATGATGATGTTAGAAATCCACCCGGTACTGTTTTTGATGATTTAATGGTTTCTATGGCTGGTGTACCAAGCCGTATGTCAGGTGGAGTATTTATTGTCGCAGGAGATGCTTTTTTCAGATTTAGTCATACACAATTTGACCTTGCTACACAAAATGTTGCTGTGTTTTCTACAAAAGCGTCAACTGAAACCGGTGCAGAACATGGTGTATATGTTGAGCGTGATGGGTATGTTTCCAAGTTTTTACACAAATATTCTGAACAAGAGTTGCATAAAGAAGGAGCTGTTTCTAGTCTCGGACAAATTGATTTAGATATAGGAATGGCTTTTTTAGGTGAAAATGCCATAAGAGCATTACTTTCTCTGGTAACAAATGAAAATGGAGAAATTGATGATAATAAGTTACTAAAATTTGCTAATGAAAAAGTTAATCTCTCGTTTTATAGTGATATTATCTATCCAATGGCAAAAGAATCCACTGTATCAGAGTTCTTAAAACAAGATGGTGATGGAGCTGCAAGCTGTGAATTACTTGTATTACGCCCTGAATTATTTAATCAGCTTCATACAATCCCACTTCATATTTATAGATTAACTCCCGGTGTCATTTGTAAAATGGGTACAACAGAAGAAGCATTAGAAACAATACCTTTCTTTAAAAGTGAAGCACATCATAAAGACAATAAAGAGTATAATCTACAAATTGCACTTAATAGTAAGATTTCTATTAGTGCGACCATTGGTGATAATTGCTTTATTGAAGATAGTAGCATCTCTGATAGTGTAACCATTGGTGATAATTGCTTAATATCCGGTTGTGATATTCCAACAGAAACAAAAATCCCTAAAAACACCGCCATTCATTGTGTTATACTAAACGATGGACAGTGGGTGTGCAGAACATGGGGAGTGTATGATGATGTTAAATCACTGGATTCATGGCTTGGCAACAAAGTCAGTGATTGGGATGAAAATGCAGATAGTTTATGGAATGCTAAGCTCTTTCCCGTTTGTAAAAGCAAAAATGAAGCATTTGAGTGGGCAAGATTGTTCTTTTCTGGAGAGGTTTCGCAAAAACTAAAGGAAGAATGGTTAAAACACAAGCGACTGGCACTATCTGATGTAAGTGATATCGACATCGAAATACTTATTGAAAAAAGAAAACAACGTGAGGATAGTTTTCGTATAGATACTTTTGTTGATGATGTGCTAGATGGTACACCTGTTGCGAAATCAATATGTTATTTGGGTGCTGGTGATGATGCATTTAGACGTATACAAATGTTACTAACACGAATAATAGAAAACTATAATGTATACTGGCTTGATAAAATGCGATTATATATGTGTATTGCTGAAGCTGTAGAATTACTTGGTCTTGATATAAATGCTGATGAGTTAAGAGACAATGGGTTTTCTGTGCTTCGTCATGAGATAACTAAAGATATTACTTCATCTGTTTATTGTGAATCTTTGCAATGGAAAGCAGATAAAATCGAAGTAAAACTACCTGTTAGAGTAAATCTTGCCGGTTCATGGAGTGATGCACCACCGTACTGTTTTGAACACGGTGGTACTATGTTAAATGCAGCAGTTACTATAAATGGTGAGCTACCAATTTATGTATGTGCTGAGAGGATTGATGAACATATTATTGAGATTCATAGTATTGATTTAGATGTAAAAAAACAATTCAACAGACTTGATCAATTGTTATCATATCAAGACCCAACAGACACATTTATCTTATATAAAGCTGCCTTAATAGTGACGGGAATATTAGCTCATGATAAAGGAACACTGCAAAATCAATTGGAGAGATTAGGTGGTGGCGTGCGTATTACCACAAAAGTTAATGTACCAAAAGGTTCAGGGCTTGGAACATCAAGTATATTAACAGGAGCGATAATCAGTGCATTGTTCAAGCTATCAGGACGAACCCGAAGTAATGAAGAATTAGTAAATGATGTTATAGCAGCAGAACAGATGATGACTACAGGTGGTGGTTGGCAGGATACAATAGGAGGTATATATCCGGGTATCAAAGTTACTGATACTAAACCGGGAATTCCTCAGATTTATAAAGTTCAGAATATTGAGTTATTGGATAGTATAAAATATGAGTTAAATAAGCGAAGTTTCTTGCTGTTTACCGGACAACGGCGTATTGCAAAATCAGCTCTTAGGAGAGTTTTAACAAACTATATTTGCAACAACCCTAAGAGTTTAACAGCATTTAAAGAAATACAAGAATTAGTATTCTTAATGGTTAATAAATTACAAGAAGGAAATATTAATGGATTTGGTCAACTATTAACACAACATACAAAATTACTCAGACAACTCGATAACTCAAGCTCAAATATTATGCTTGATTTTATCATGAAATATTTAGAGCAGTATACAGAAGGTTTCTCAATATGTGGTGCCGGTGGTGGCGGGTTTATTTATGGTATACTAAAACAAGGTATAACATTAGATGACATTAATAAGTGGATTGAGAAAAATTTTGAAGGCACTGCGATAAGAGTATATTCCTGTGAGATGGTAGTGTTATGTAAATAACAGTTAAAGAAATAGTGTTAAATAAACTTTTAATTTATGGTATATCTTGATAAAAACTTGCATTTAATAATATCATATTATATACTTACTTGCATGGAAATGAGTGTACCACATTGAAATCGGCAACAGTTTTCAACGTATTTCAACGTAATATTTTTCGTTTTCAGAATTTTAAGGAATTTTAAAGAAATTGAATGTTTTATACTCTTGCGATGATAAATATGCTCCGTATGCTGGAATATCTATAACTTCATTATTTGAGACTAACAAGGAGTTACCTAATATAACAGTTTTTATATTAGGTCTAGATATTTCCGATGAAAACAAACAAAAGTTTAAAATGCTTGCTGATAATTACAATAGAAACATTAGTATTATAGCTGCTACTGAAATTGATCGTTACTTAGAAAGCAAAGATGTTGTATTACTGGGAAATTGTCGAGCGACTTACTATAGACTGTATGCTGCAGAGGTTCTACCAAAAGAAATAAGCAGAGTTTTATACTTAGATTGTGACATTATTATTGTAGGTTCTTTAGCTGATCTTGATAAACTTGAATTTGAGGAATACAAATCATGTGCAATGGTTTGTTATAACAACATCTCTAATAATTGGCGGAAAGTTATTAATATTGATAAAAATTGTTTATATTACAACGCAGGTGTTATGTTAATAGATATTGTTAGATGGAAAGATTATAAATGTAGTGAACGCATATTTATGTCTATAAAAAAGTATGGACGTTATTTTATTTTTGCAGTTGATCAAGATATAGTAAATAGTTCAATAAATACAAATATACAAAGTTTACCAATGGAATATAATGTATTAACTGATTGGTATAATATTGGTTTTAAATCGTATTATCGCTCAATGAAAAAAACAAATAATATTTTATACGGTCGCGAAAATCTGGAAAAAGCAGTAAACAATCCAAAAATATTACATTATTGTGGTTATAAACCATGGCATTATAAACTATCTGATAAAGATCAATGTAAAAACATTTACTTGGACGTCAAAAAAGCATCACTTTGGAATGATTTACCACAAGTTGAATATATAAACAAAAAATTATTAGTAAAAATACGAACTATATTGTATGCATTACTCCCACAAAAAATAACCTACTATATAAGTAATGCTACATACGCAATCTATCTATGGTTTTATTATCAAAGGAATAAAAAGCATTTAAGATGATTTGGTGTATGGATAGTGCTAAAGTGTAAATTACTAAAAAAAACCGAGGATATCTTTTAGGAACTTTGAGAACTTGGAACATCTATGTACCAGACCTAGTATAATGGTACAGCTAAAAGTGTATGAGGAAAATCTTTATGTAATCGTGACATCTATATTCGATTAACTACTTTTTATAATACCAGGAGTTTCGGAACGATGAATGTACTGTATGCATGTGATGATAGTTATGCCGGATATACAGGAGTGTCAATTACATCACTTTTTGAAAACAATAAGGATTTAGATGAAATACATGTTTATATAACTGGTTATAATATCAGCGATGAGAACAAAGAGAAATTTGAGAAAACTGCTCAAAAATATAATCGCAATATTGTGGTTATGGATGTTGCTCCTATTGATGATTTTATAAGAAGCATACATTTTAATAAGTATAGAAACAATACAATTACCTTATATCGTATATTTATAGATGAGTTAATCCCCAAAAGTGTAGATAGAATACTGTATATTGATAGTGATACTTTGGTAGTTGGTAAGCTACATGAACTTGAAGATTATGTATTTGATGATGATAAAGCATGTGCAATTGTCCTTGAACCTGTATATGCTAGTTACTTAAATTTGATTGGACTGAACCATGATTCTCCATACTACAGTGTAGGGGTAATATTTTTCAATGTAGAAAACTGGATAAAGCTAAATTGTAAGGATAGATTACTACAAGCATAAGTTGTATTATTATGTGCGTGTGTTATAATAACAAAATCAAAAGAAAGAAATGACAAGTATGATTTTGGAACCTGATCCCAATAATTATATATTTATAAGAAATGCTCACAAAAATGTTATATTAATAACATAAGGAGTCTGCGACAAGAAAGAAAAATTATGATTATTGTTTTATTTAAAGGCGGTATGGGCAACCAAATGTTCCAGTACGCTTTCTATAAAAAACTATCGACATTATTTAATGATGTTAAGATTGATAATATTACGTATTATTATTTTGATAAAACGCATAACGCATATTGTTTAGATGGAATTTTTTCTATTGATACAAAAATAGCAACAGTCGACGAGATTATAGCATTAACTGGATATAAAAAAATAAAAAAGAATGTCAACCATATTGATAAACATGGAGATAAGATACATAATATAAGGAAACCTTTGTATAAAAAGCTTACAAGGTTTTTACTATATATGAATCCTGCAGTTAGAAGAAGACTTCTTATTAGATTAGCTAAGGATAAACTTTGCATATCTTATGGAAATGATTTTTTTATTAGTAAAACTTACTACTTAGAGCAAGGAAATGTTTATTATGGTGAGTATACTAAGAATGTAGATATGTATTACGATGGATATTGGCAAGATGTGAGATATTTTGATGATATAAGAGATGATATCTTAAAAGATTATTCATTTAATAAAAAGCTCACAGGAAAAAATCTTGAAATATCTAAAAAAATTGCTAATATAGAAAAGCAAGCTATATCTATTCATGTACGCAGAGGTGATTATAAAGGATTTAAAATTCATGATATATGTTTAAGTATAGACTATTATGAAAAAGCTGTAAAAGAGATTGAGGAACGTGTTGATAATGTACATTACTTTGTCTTTTCAGATGATATAGAATGGGTACAAGAAAGTTTCGAATTTCTTTACGATAAAGAATGTGTATATGTGGACTGGAATAAAGGAATTGATAGTTACATTGATATGCAGTTGATGAGTTTATGCAAGCATAACATAATAGCTAATAGTACATTTAGCTGGTGGGGTGCTTATTTAAATAAAAATCCAAATAAGATTATATTAAGCCCGAAATATCAAAACAAACCACAAAAGATAGAAATGCTGTCATTACCAAAAGATTTTAATGTTTTAATTCTAGATTAGAATGGAGAAACACTATGATTAATCACGTACAAAAAAGAATTGTTGTAACAGGGGGAGCAGGTTTTTTAGGAAGTCATTTAGTTGAAAGACTTAATTCTAAAGGTTATTGTAATGTTTTTGTACCACAACATAAAGAATATGATCTCATAAAACATGAAGCGATAAAAAGGATGCTTGATACATTTGAGCCGGAGATAATTATCCATCTTGCGGCTGTGGTTGGTGGAATTGGAGCAAACCGAGAAAATCCGGGCAAGTATTTTTATGAAAATTTGATGATGGGTACACAGTTGATGGAAGAAAGCAGACTATTTGGAGTTAAGAAATTTGTAGCTACCGGCACTATTTGTGCATATCCAAAGTTTGCACCAATACCATTTTTGGAAGATGATTTATGGAATGGATACCCTGAAGAAACAAATGCACCTTATGGCTTAGCAAAAAAAATGATGTTAGTACAATCACAGGCATACCGACAGCAGTATAATTTCAATTCAATATATTTGTTGCCTGTAAACTTATATGGACCTAGAGATAATTTTAACCCAATAAACTCTCATGTTATACCCGCAATTATTAAAAAATGCGTAGATGCTGAACGTGAAGGACTAGATTACATAACAGCTTGGGGAACAGGAAAAGCTACAAGAGAGTTTCTATATGTTACTGACTGTGCAGAAGCAATCATACTAGCTATGGAAGAGTATAATAAAAGTGATCCTGTTAATATAGGTGCAGGATTTGAAATTAGTATGAAAGAGCTAACAGCGCTAATAGTTGAGTTATCTGGCTTTAAGGGTGAAATTAGATGGGATGAAACCAAACCGGATGGGCAACCACGAAGATGTTTAGACACAACACGTGCCAAACAAGAGTTTGGATTCAAAGCTAAGAAAGATTTTAAAGAAGGTTTAAAAGAGACAATAGAGTATTACAAATCTAATTATTAGAGAGGAATAATAAATCATGCGAAAAGCAATAAGAATGTTTGGAAAAAAACTTATGTTTAACTCCATTCCTTTAGGACAAGAGATATTACATAAGTGTCAACAAAACGACGTAATATACCCATTGTCAATTTGTTATATAGAAACAGAATACTATAAAGCTAGAGAAAAAATAGGTGAAGTTGGATTTTCTGTATTTTCACAAAATGATGAAGATGGTGTTATTCAATGGCTTTTTTCAAAAATTGAAACACCTGTAAAAAAGTTTATCGAGTTTGGTGTACAAGATTATCAACAATCAAATACCAGATATTTACATATAAAAGATGGATGGGGTGGTTTATTAATTGATGGCGATGAAAAGTTTGTAAACTATATAAATCATGATTATAGACTTAAGAATAATCTTAATACTGTACATTCTTTTATAACTGTTGAAAATATAAATGAGATTATATTACAAAATGGTTTTTACAAAAATGAAGAGATTGGAATACTTTCTATTGATATTGATGGAAATGATTATTGGGTTTGGCAAGCTATAGATTGTATAAACCCTCAGGTTGTTATTTGCGAATATAACACTTGTTTTGGGTATGACAAAGCAGTAACTATACCATATAAAGAGGATTTTGTTATAGATAAAAGATTTGTAAACTCATATTTTGGTGCTTCTGCAAAAGCTTTAGTAAACCTTGCAAAAACATGGAAAGGAGGATATACTCTAATATATTTAAACGGAGTAAATGCTATTTTTGTGCGAAATGATTTAATAGCAACATTTGTAGAATTTGAAATCGATAATAAGCAAAAATTGCCATACACGTGGACAAAAGAACACTTAATGCGAAAGAAAATGTGCAAACTTGTTGATGTAGGTTCTGGTAATAATTTGATAACAGTTAAAGAGTTTTTGGAATCTACGGGAGGTTAATGTGAACGGTAATTTAGATATACCTTTTATTGAGAAAAATAAAAAATTAATATTCTTTATAATAGTTGTTTGTGTCATGATAAAAATGACAATGTTAAATAATATGACACCACCACTAGCTGATGATTACCAAATTTTATATAATCAAAACCCGTTAGTTAGTTTATCAAGATTTTGGAATGAATTAGTCTTAGGTTCAAATTTTGTAAGGTTCACAGTACATATACTGAATTTTCTGTTTTTTTTACTGCCAAATTATTTTTATAGTGTTATACGTGCAGCATTCTATGTATGTTTAACATTAATAATCTATAAAATGTCAAATACAAAAAATAAGTACAATATTTTTATGTACTTATTGATTGTGTTATCAATTTTATTATTTACTCGCAATTTTGGTGAAGTTATGTTTTGGAGAGCTGGATTTGGGTATTTAATTGCTATGGTAGTATTGCTACTCTACCTGTTACCATTTCATTTATATATTGTAAATGGCAAGTTATTTAAACATGATAACATAGCAATTTTTGGTATGTTTATGTTTGGATTATTTGCAGGAATGACTATGGAAATAAACTCAGGTGCTTCAGTTTTAGTTGTGATAATGATATTTACTTACTGCTATGTATATAAGCAAAAAATCAAGAAATGGATGATTAGCGGGTTTATTGGCAGCATTATAGGTTGTTTATTATTTATTTTACCTATGGCTCTTAATAATCACGATTATAGAACAGAATGGGTGCCTGTTAGTAATGTGAGTTACATACGTAATATATTAAATGGTATTGGTGTAGTAACTAGCGATTTTATTGCTACTTCTCTAGCACCGTTAGTTATAATATTTATAGTGTTAATTGTAACGCAAGTTTTGACTTCTGAAGATCGTAAACGAACAATTATATCTATAATGTATGCCACTACATCTGTACTATGTGCGTATGCGATTGCATTATCACCCTATGTTGTTCTAACTAGAACTATGTTTCCCTCAACAATATTTATGATTATAGCTTGTGTGCATTGTGCTATTGGAATTTCATTAAATGATACGAAAACCAAGATAATTAGAATAAGTGCATTTCTTGTTCTTGCATTTATATTTACAACTACATTAATAACCGGTGCAGAGAGCATTTTTATGACAAAAGTTGCGTGGGATAGTAGAATGAGATATATAGAGCAACAAAAAGCTATAGGTAATCTAAATCTAATTGTCGAAGAACTACCTCCAGCAAAAAATGGTATCGATGCAAGGTATTCATTAAGTGATTTAAGCGATAATCCAAAATACTGGGCAAATATGAGATTTGCAGAACTATATGGTCTCGAAAGTATAATAGCAATACCAAGAGATTAGATTAATGATAGCATAAGGGAGTAAACCAACATGGCAAAAGCTGAAATAAAAATTGGAAAACAAACAATAACAAAAGATTCATCACCATATCTTATTGCTGAAATTGGTATTAATCACAATGGTGATATGGCTATAGTTAAAAAGCTAATAGATTCTGCAAATGCAACAAACTGGGATAGCGTAAAGTTTCAAAAAAGGGTACCGGAGCTATCTGTACCTGAAGATCAAAAAGCAGTTTTGCGAGAGACACCGTGGGGTGTTATGACATATCTTGAGTATAAAAAACGCATAGAGTTTGATAAAAAGGAATACGACGAAATCGATTTATACTGCCGGACAAAACCCATAGATTGGAGTGCTTCACCTTGGGATATTCCAAGCGTTGAGTTTTTGGCACAATATAATCTTCCGTACATAAAAATAGCATCAGCATTAAACGCAAATGTTGAGCTTATAAAACGATGCTGTGAAATGAACATGCCTCTTATCGTATCAACCGGAATGAGTACTATCGAAGAAACTGATGAAACAGTGGAACTGCTTGAAAAGTATAGTAATGGCGAATATATACTAATGCACACAAATTCGTCATATCCTGCAAAAAATAGTGAACTAAATATACGTATGATTGAAACTCTAAAGAATCGTTATAAGTGCTTAGTAGGTTACAGCGGTCATGAGCAGAATATAATACCAACTGTTATAGCAACTGCACTTGGTGCGGTAATTATTGAACGTCATATAACTGTGTCGCATGATATGTGGGGAACAGACCAAAAAGCAAGCCTTGAGGTTCATGCTATGTATTTGCTTAGAAATCGTGTTGTAGGTGTAGTTGAAGCTTTAGGAGATGGTGTAAAAGAGCTAAGTGAAGATGAATTAAGTGTTCGCAAAAAATTACGCGGTAATTAACGTTATACAACTGAACGAGGAAAATATGAATGTTGCACTAATTCCTGCAAGGGCTGGGAGTAAATCAATTCCAAAAAAGAATATAAAAAAGATAGCAGGCAAACCACTCATTTTCTGGTCGGTTAAAGCTGCAAGTGAATGTGATGTAATAGACAAAGTTTTTGTAAGTACTGATTGTGAAGAAATAGCTAAAATAGTAAAAAGTTTTGATTTTGCTAAAGTCATTGTTATTGACCGTTCAACAGAATCTGCAACTGATACAGCTTCTACAGAAACTGTTATGTTAGAGTTTGCTCATGAATTTTTGTTTGAAAATATATGTCTAATACAAACTACATCGCCACTCGTTACATCAGTTGATTTAAAAAATGGTTTTAAAGCTTACAATCAAGAAAATATAGATAGTGTGCTTTCTGTGGTGAAACAAAAAAGATTTTTGTGGAAAGATGAGAAAAATGGTTTTTCTGAACCTGTAAACTATGATTATAAGAAAAGACCACAAAGACAAGAATTTGATGGATTTCTTGTTGAAAATGGAGCATTTTATATAACCGGTCGTGAAGCATTACTTCGTAGTAAATGCAGACTTTCCGGTAATATTAAGACATCACTAATGCCATCTGAAAGTTATGTTGAGCTTGATGAACCGGAAGACTGGATTATTGTGGAGCAGTTTTTAAAGCAAAGGCAACAAAGCATTATTAACATAAAAACTCCAATAAAACTTTTGTTAACTGACTGTGATGGAACATTAACAGATGCCGGTATGTATTATTCCAAAGATGGGGACATAATGAAAAAATTTAATACACGCGATGGTGTGGGTTTGCGAATGTTAAGAGAAAATGGAATAAAAGTTGGAATTGTTACCGGTGAAGTATCAGAGGCAGTTAAAAAACGTGCAGAAAAATTACAAATAAATGAATTATTTATGGGTGCTAAAGATAAAACTAAGGTAATAATGGAATTATGTCAAAAATACGAAATAGAACCGTATAATATAGCATTTATTGGTGACGACATTAACGATTTATCAGCCATGCAACTATGTGGGTTTAAGGCATGTCCAGTAGATGCAATTGATGAAATTCGTGAAATATGCGACTACATTTCACCACTCAAAGGTGGCTTTGGTGCTGTCCGCGATATATGTGAAGTGATATTGAAGAAAATGAACAGCTAATAGCTTAATTAATCATTTTTAAGTAAACTAGGTAAGAAAGAGGATATTTACTGTGGAAGATGTTATTTTTGGTTTCGATTTATCAAGACAATGGGAATATGAAAATGGATTTTACCTAACGAGCCATTCTTCACGTTTGGCAAAATCAATTATGCATTGGGAGTTGTATAAACACATTATTAATTTACCGGGAGAAATTGTGGAGTGTGGTGTTTATAAAGGTGCATCTCTAATACGATTTGCTACATTTCGTGAAATGTCAGAAAGCCAATACTCAAGAAAGATAATTGGGTTCGATATTTTCGGAAAATTCCCTATCACAGAAGATTTAGATGACAATCAGTTTATACAAGGTTTTGAAAATGCAGGTGGTGACGGAATTCCTAAAACTGATTTAATGAATGTACTCTCGAAGAAAGGTTTCGATAATATTGAGTTAATTGAAGGAAATGTACTTGATACAATACCTTCATACATAGAAAAAAATCCACACTTAAAAGTAGCTTTGCTTCATATTGACGTTGATGTTTATAATGCTACAAAGTGCAGCTTAGAAAATCTATTTGATAAAGTAGTTACTGGTGGTGTAATTATACTTGATGATTATGGTACGGCTCCCGGAGAAACACGTGCTGTAGATGAGTTTATTAATACAAAAAGTAGGAATATTCTTATTCAAAAAAATCCCTTTTATAAAGTACCCTGTTATATAATTAAAGAGTAACTTCCTTCATTTCTTATGTATAAGCTTGCTAATCATCCTCGGTAGATATGTCACTGCACGTCCTATACGATATGCAGAAGATTTTCTACCACTATAATGAAAATCATATAGTCCGGTGTGTTTTGTTGAATCCTTTCTACCTTTTAACATATTATCAAGATAGTTTAATTTGTACGGGCTTTCAAATGCCATCTGATACCATAAATGATGAAGTAGAGCATAATCACAGTGCATGTTCCACGGTTTTATTGAACTTACATAGTGAATAATAACCGGGTTTTCTAATGCATCTTCAACTTCATCCGGTGGGCATAATAAAATATCTGCATTTTTATCAAAGGCACTTCTATGGAATACATTATTAGCTTGAATATTATACTTATAAGGTAAGAAGTATATGCGATCGTAACACACAATATTTAAAATATCTTGATCAGGAAATGTATAACCTTTTGTCACAAGCTCAAAAAATCTTGGTGTAAGATTTTCTCTTCTTATTATATCAAGATTCATTATCAAAAATCCTGAATTTACGTATTGCTCTACTGTAGGTATGTCCAAAACATTATGCTTATTTTTACGAGCGTGCATTAATCGTATACCAGCAATTATATTTGTACCAATATTAGTACTCCATAATTCTGTCAAATCGTCACATACAATGATATCTATGTCCATATAGATACATTTATCCAGATTCGGTAATACATTCGCGATGATTAAGCGAAAATACATTTCTATAGTCCAATGTGCATGAGAAGATGCATCATCAAATTGATCACCAACCTCAATAAAGTGTAAAGTAGAGTATGGATATACAGCAATTAGTTCTTTAAACTTTAAGTAAGTATCAGCTAATAATTTATCACGTGTTAAAATGTAAAATGAGTAGTTAGTGGTCGGCAGTTTATTACGAAGTGCAGAATACATTGCTACACACGCATACATTGCAACCTTTTCATTAAAAGCCATAACTATTGGAATACTGTTCATTTACTCTGACCTCTCTCACTTTAATTCGTAATTCATACTTGATTAGAATGTAATTTATTTCTTTGATATCTAAATAAGCATATTACTGCCCCAAATATTTTTATACTCTTAACTAATACCATTCACAACAAAAATATGATACAATACTAAAGCGAAAAGGTCAAATTAATAATTAGTTGTACCACCATACAACTCACAACAATAAACAAAAAATTTTTAACCAACCATAAGTGGAGATAAATAGTGATTAGAGTTTTACAAGTTTTAGGTTCATTGATAATGGGTGGAGAAGAAACCTTTATAATGAACTGTTATAGAAATATTGATCGAACCAAAGTTCAATTCGATTTTTTGATATATGAGTATTATAAAGATAATCACTATGAATCTGAAGCATTATCACTAGGAGCTAGAGTTTTTAGAAGACCCATGCGTAAAGAAAACTTTATCCGTAATTTAAGTGTACTAGCCAAAATACTAAAAGAAAATCCGGATATTGATATAGTTCATGTACATAACAGCAACCCGTATGCAGCAGATGATTTACTTATTGCTAAGATGTGTGGGGTTAAGACACGTATAGCTCACGCACATGGCAGAGGAAGTGGTGTTAGATTGATCAAACCTATTTTGCAACGATTGTCATTATTGCTTGCAACTGATTATCTTTCCAACACACCCGAGTCGGCTGTTTCTCTTTTTAGCGAAACAGTATTAAAGCGTGATAGATTTCGTATTTTTTATAATGCTATTGATGCAGAGAAGTTTCAATATAATCCCCAAAAGAGAGATGAAATCCGTAAACAAATGGGATTAGAAGAAAAGTTTGTAGTATTACATGTAGCACAATTAATTAAGGTCAAGAATCAAAGATTTTTGCTTGAGGTTTTTGCCAATGCGGTAAAAAAAGAACCAAATATGGTGCTTTTAATCGCCGGAGTTGGTAGTGAACAGGAGAATTTACTACAATACACAACTGAGTTGGGATTAAATGAGAGTGTTACTTTTCTTGGATTACGCACGGATATAGCAGATTTGTTACAGGTTGCAGATTTGTTTGTTTTTCCATCTATTAGCGAGGGTTTAGGTATTGCTGCTATAGAAGCACAGGCAGCAGGATTACCATGCTTGCTTTCGACCGGTGTTCCGGGTGAGTGTAAGATTACTGATGCTGTTGAGTTTTTACCGATTGATGAAGGTGTTGAGCTTTGGGTTGAGCGTATGTTAGCGTATAAAAACTTTAAAAGAACAGACACAATAGAGCAGGTTAAAAAAGCAGGCTATGACATTAAAAGTGCAGCTAAAGAGCTTGAAGATTTTTATGTATCTTTTTCATAAAGAAACCAAACAAAGAGAGAATAGCAGATAGTACATGCTTATTTAACCAAATGTAAGAAGATTTTACTAAGAAGTAACCAGAGGTATAAAATGCTATTACTAAAAAAACTTATCAAGAAAATACCTTTTGCATATATCTTATATTTTCGGTGGAGATATTTTGAGCTGGAACAAAAAGTGTTGAAGCCGTTTTTATTGAAAGAAAAAGGCATGGCAATTGATATTGGTGCAAATGAAGGTGCATATACTGTTTTTCTCAGATACCAATGTAAGTTTAAGAAAATCGTTGCCTTTGAGCCGATACCTGAGTTGTATCAGTTTATCAAAAAATGCTTTAAACACACGTCAAACGAAGTAGAAGTATATAATATTGGTTTATCTGATAAGGAATCAACTTTAGAGTTAAATATACCAAAGTTTAACCGCGGAGACGGGCATGCTACTTTTAACAAGCTTGAAACTCCACATGATAGCATATCGGTCTCGGTTAAAACGCTTGATAGCTTTAACTTTACCAATGTGAGCTTTATTAAGATAGATGTTGAAGGATATGAGGATTGTGTGCTTCTTGGTGCAAAGCAAACAATAATACAAAATAAACCAATAATGTTAATTGAAATAGCACGATGCAGTGAAAAGCAAAATAAGGAAATCATATCAACAGTAGATGTTGTAAATTTCGTTAATGAATTGGGTTATAAATGTTATGCTGTTGTTAACGGGAGCTTATCACAAGTGGACGAAAGTGATATTCTAAATCTGCAAAAAGAAAAAAACAGAGGAACTCCAAAGTTTGTGTATAATTTTATTTTTTTTCCTAAAGATATATAGATTTAGTTCATTTGTAAGAAAATTAAGAAGGTGTTATATTGAAAATAATTATATTGGGTGGTCTTGGTTTTATAGGCAGAAACCTTGCAGAGACATTATGTGAAAACAATGATGTAATAGTCCTTGATAAAAACAATGATGATAGTATTAAGAGCTCAAAGTGCAGATATTTTAACTGTGATATAAGCGATACAAAATCATTGCAACATTTACTAGATGGAGTCGATGTGCTTTATCATTTAATTAGTACAACAAATCCAACAACATCAGCACAAAATATAACGTATGATATAGATACGAATGTTCTGGGTACAGTTAATCTTCTTCAAGCTGCTGTTAATCAAGGAGCAAAAAAAATTATATTTGCATCGTCTGGAGGGACTGTTTATGGTGAACCATTATATAATCCTATTGATGAAAAACACCCGACTAATCCTGTAAGCTCTTATGGTGCAGGTAAACTTGCTGTTGAAAAATATATACAAGTTTTTCATAAAACTCATGGACTCGACTATTGTATATTGAGATTTTCAAATGTTTATGGCCGTTATCAAACGTCTAATACCCAAGGAATAATAAACATATTTTTACGAAGAATATTAAATCACGAACCTATAGAAATATGGGGAGATGGAACAGCGACAAGAGACTATATTTATGTTAGTGATGCGGTTGAAGCATTAAGTAAGGTCGCAATGAAAAGCCATACCAACAAGTTATTTAATGTAGGTTCAAATGAAGGTATAACAGTTAATGAAATAATAAAAACTATCGAAGATATAACAGGAATTTATGCAAACACTATTTATAAAGAAAAAAGATCTATTGATGTTCATTCAAATGTGTTAGATTGTTCTTTAATTAGTGAAGTATATAAGTTCAACCCTAAAGTGACACTACATCAAGGGATTGAAAGGATACTTGAAACGTAGTTGACTTTTGTATTTTTCTATATTCACAAATTACATAAGTCGCCAAAACATACAATAATGTCATAGTTTTGGCGAGAAATAATAAAAGGAGTATTGTAATAAAATGAGTTTATGGCACGAGTTTTTAACTAATCAAAATCGTACAATTTGGAAATGGACACACTATTTGCCTATATATGAGCGACACTTTTCAAGATTCATAAACAAATCTTTCATTTTTCTAGAAATTGGTGTTTTTAATGGTGGTTCTCTGCAGATGTGGAAAAGATATTTTGGGCCATTTGTTACAATAGTTGGCATAGATATAAATCCAAAATGTAAGAAGTTTGAAGAATCACAAATACATATACGAATTGGAGATCAATCTGATCCTGTTTTTTTGCAAAGTATTATTGATGAGTTTGGTTTGCCGGATATTGTTCTTGATGATGGTAGTCATATTCAAAAACATGTAAATGCTACATATAATTTTTTATATGAAAAACTTAATATTAATAGTGTTTATTTTATTGAGGATTTAGGATGTGCATATATAGCATATTGGGGAGGGAGGCTGAATAAAAAAGACACATTTATTGAGAGATGTAAAAACTTTATAAATAGTTTTTATTTAGAGCATGAGATATCAACAGAAAGTACTGAGTCTATATCAGTTTATGATAGTATTATTGCATTAGAAAAAAAAGCACCCAATGTTGTTGGACAAAGCTCCATTGTATAGAGATTTAAGTAATTTTACTAATCAATCTATAATAATATTACAGCTTTGTGGAGAAGATGTAAGAAGCAAATTGGAATTATTGCAAAAGAAGAATATTGTTGCTTTTAACTCTATTGATGAAGAAACAAATATGTTTAAACAATATGGACAACCAGATATTATCGTAGATGATGAAAAACGTGGTTACGACTTTGTGATTGAAGCGTATGATAGGTTATATTACAAACTTAAAACAAATGGATTGTATATAATAAAGAGATCATTAAAATCTAACGATAACGAAGCATTTACTGATTTTTATAAGGGGATTTTAGATAGAATAAATGCAAAATGGAATACATTGGATAAGAAACTCTGTGAATCAACATTAAAGTTAACGTTTTATAAGGACTATATAGTTTTTGAAAAAAGAAATATGGGTGAAGATGCTGTTATGTCTTATCAAATCCCTCCTACTCTTTCGCAACGAAAATGTTTTAAATACATTAAACATATGATATATACGATTACTATAAAAATCGGAATACATGGATTTCTTAAAAGAGTTTACGATAGCATATTTACTTAGTAAAGGGGATGTGAATTCTTCTGTTAATTTACAACAAACACACTTTAGCAATAAGTCGCCAAAACATACAGTAATAACCATATAATGGCGACTTATAATAGTTCAGAAACTCTAGTGAATTTATAAAAACCTAAGAGAAAAGATAGTAATAGCAACATAATAATATGTGTTGACTTATTATCTGCTCCGTGTTATTCTATATTCATAAATCACATAAATCGCCAAAACACACAATAATGCCATAGTTTTGGCGAGAAATAAAAGAGGTACATAAGTGTGAAAATAAGCGGTCGAGAAAAAGAGGTACTAGAATTAAAACAATGTGTTGAATCAAAAGCACCTGAGTTTCTTGTTGTTTTTGGTAGGCGACGAGTTGGTAAAACATTTTTAATACGGGAGTATTATGGTGATAGTTTAGATTTTTATGTAACCGGACTTGCATCAGAAGTTAAAGAAGACCAGTTCAAAGTGTGGAATGACGCATTACTAAAGGGATTTGGTGGTATTGAAAATAGTATAACAAACTGGATAGACGCATTTAGTATTCTCAGAAATAAATTGGAGAAATCAAAAAAGAAAAAGAAAAAAACTATATTTATTGATGAAGCACCTTGGTTAGATACTCCAAAATCTGGTTTTCTAACTGCATTAGAGCATTTCTGGAATAGTTGGGCATCAGGCAGGACAGATATCCTTCTGATTGTATGTGGGTCTGCAACATCATGGATTGTTAATAATCTTTTGAAAAATAAAGGTGGATTACACAACAGAGTTACACGCAGAATGCGTTTGTTACCATTTACATTAAAAGAAACAGAAAAATATCTAATTGATAGAGAGTTTAATTATAACCAATACCGTATTTGTGAAGCATATATGATTTTTGGTGGAGTACCGTATTACTTAAGTTTACTCGGAAGAGGGTTGAGTTTACCACAAAATGTGGATGCACTTTGTTTTGCTGATGATGGTGTTTTGCGTGGAGAGTTCGATGAAATTTACACAACATTATTTAAAAATTCAGAGAAATACATAAAAGTTATAACTGCACTGAGTAAGAAACAAAAAGGATTAACCAGACATGAAGTTCTTAAAGAAACAGGTTTAACGTCAGGAGGTGGATTTTCACAAATAATGGAGGAACTGGAACTTTGTGGTTTTATAAAGTCATATCCAAACTTTTTAACAGATGATAATCTTTGTTTATATCAGTTAACAGACCCATTTAGTTTATTCCATCTACGATTTCTTAAATCTAAAAAACCCAAGAATCCAAGGTTTTGGACAGCAAATCTTGATAATCCATCTTTATCAGCGTGGAAAGGTTACTCATTTGAACGTGTTTGTCTTTCACATTCTGATCAAATTAAACATGCTCTTGGTATATCTGCGATTTCGACAGAGATGTCGTCATGGTATAGCAGAAAATCCTCTCCGGGAGCTCAAATAGATTTACTGTTTGATAGAAAAGACGATATTATTAACTTGTGTGAGTTGAAGTTTAGCAAATCTGAGTACATTATATCTGCAAAAGAAGAGGTAAATCTAAGAAGAAAAGTAGCAATATTTGAAAATGAAACAAAAACTAGAAAAGCTGTACATCTCACAATGGTAACAACATATGGATTACTCAAGAACAAAAACTCTGACATTATTCACTCAGAAGTTACATTAAAAGATCTTTTTCGATGATACTATTTCGTTTGCATTTTGTTGAATTGATGATGTAATATCCTCGCCCTGAAGCACTACCTCACACCCCGAAAAAACACTCCTCCAAGGCTAAACAAATAGCGTGATAAACCGGCAGGTGCAATTCCTGTATTTTGAACGTTTCTGTTTCCTGTACACAGACAGCAACATCAGAAAGCGGGGCAAGCCTTCCACCACTTTCACCAGTTAGAGTCAGAACTTTCATACCTATACCTTGGGCAACCTCAGCAGCATACAAACAATTTTGTGAGTTTCCTGATGTGCTGAGGATAAACAGCACATCGTTTGGTTTTCCATATCCAAATACTTGCTGTGCAAAAATCAAATCACCATCATTATCATTTGCATAAGCAGTCATCAAGCTAATGTCATTTACTAAGCTTATGGCAGGTAGTGTCATTTGGAGATTTTCGTTTAAATGGTTGGAAAACACTCGCTCTTTTGGTGGTAATTTTCTGGGTAAAACAAATGATTTCATCAGCTCACCAACAATATGCAGTGCGTCTGCCGCACTTCCACCGTTACCGCAAACTAATACTTTTCCACCGTTTGTATAACAGTCAGCCAATAAATCATAAGCACCATAAATACTACCGCGACTATGATTTAAAATTGGATATCGCTCAAATAATGAATCAAAAATCTCTTTAATTCTAATATGCATATCTTTATAATCCATCCTTTTCTTATGATTGCTGTTAAACTTTTTGTGCTATTTTTCTTACCTCTTATTTATGCTTCGAAATAAACACTACTCATAGTTTACCAAAACAAGATTGCCAACGCCGGCTTTTCTACCTGCTTCAATGTCCGTTTCTCTATCACCAACCATTGTGCTTTTTGCTAAGTCGAGATTGTATTTTTTTGCTGCTTGTAAAATTAACCCGGGTTTTGGTTTGCGACATTCGCAATCTATTTTATACTCAACTCTTTCTCCGTCAAAACCTTTGTCAGGATGATGCGGACAAATAAAAATATCGTCTATAAAAGCACCTTTTTCTCCAAGTAGAGTTTCCATTTTATTATGAATTTCGTGAAGTTCTTCCCAAGTGAGGTCACCCCTTGCAATAACTGGTTGATTTGTTATAACAATCACGAGCTTACCCTCACGATTTGCTGTTTTTATCATGTCAACTGCTTCGTTAATAATTTCAAAGTTATTAATATCATTTAAAAATTTAACGTATTTATTAATCGTTCCATCACGGTCTATAAGTAACGCAGTTTGTTTGTTTTCAAGATTTTTTGCAGCTACTACACCATTTAAGATAGCTTGCTCAGTTTCTTGAATACGCTCGGGTGTTCCCATGTCTTTAACATACTCAGGTGAATCATAGATGTACAAAGCATTTTCTTTAATGAGCGGTTTGAGTATATCTCTGTCTAAATCCACCTTTTTTTTCTGAGTAAAACATTTGATTAAAGCAGGAGATAAGATATGAAGTCCTGCGTTAACACGGTTTTTGTACCATTTTCGTTCGTCTTCTTTTGTTAACCACTGTGTTACTCTACCGTTTGTGTCAGCGATGACAATCCCACTGTCATACGGGTGGTCATTTGGATGTGTAAATATTGTCGCAAACCCGGAGCTTGTTTTGTTCTCTCGTTTATTAAAATCACGCTCATTTTCATGGTGAGCGGTGATAAACCGTTGAAGGCTTATATCGAATATCACATCACCATTTATTAACAATATATCATCATCAATTTTATCGTGTAAATAATACAAAGCTCCTGCTGTACCAAGCGGTTTGTCCTCTTCGATATATTTTATACTGTCACCGAAATATGATTTTATCACATCACCTTTATATCCGATTGATATTGTAATATCATCAAATCCCTGGCGACGTAAGCACTCAATTTGATGCTCCAGTACCGGTTTGCCTGCAATTTTTATCATCGGCTTAGGGACATCATCGGCAATACCAGAAACACGAGTGCCTTTTCCCCCTGCCATAATAATTACTTTCATACGAACCTACTCTCTAGTAATTATGAATTATGCATTTCAATCTTCGAGCCTTCGTTTTCGAATGAGATTGGTATGTGCAGTAAGTGGTCTAAAGCTTTGCACAGTCCTTTATGTGCCTCCGGTGGTGCAAATAGCATGATAAAACCTCCGCCACCGGCACCGAGAAGCTTTCCACCAACTGCTCCATTGTTTATCCCTGTTTTGTAAATTGTGTCGATATATTCCGACGATATAATGTCGGACATTCCTCGTTTTAGCTTCCATGCTGTATCAAGAAGCTTACCAAACTCCAGTAAGTCTTTTTGCGATAATAATATACCTTGCGCTTCATCAACCAGATTTTTCATCTCTTGAAGCTCGGCTATTTTATCATAAGCATCTTTTTCTTGCTGTCTTGCTATGTCTGATGATAATCGTGATACCCCTGTAAAAAACATCAAGATATATGATTGCAATAAATCTTTTCGTTCTTTTGTTAAGGCTATAGGATTTACTGTAAAATCATTTCCTGCAAAATCTATGCGGTTTAATCCGCCATAAGTTACGGCTATCTGGTCTTGCCATCCACCGGCTTCATCGCATAATACACGCTCAACATAAATCGCTTCTTTTGCAAGAGTTTTTTTGTCTATGTGTTTGTTTTGTAAACCATATAATGATTGGAGTAACCCAACTGCAAATGATGAACTGCTGCCAAGACCGGATCTGGCAGGTAAGTCAGCATCGTAGATAATGCTGAGATTATGTGCGTTAAGATGCTGCATACATGAGCGGATTAGTGGGTGCTGCAATTCCTCCGTTTTTCGTACACTTTCTGTGATTGAATACTTTGCTTGCGTATGAAAATCAAAAAATGGCGGAAGCTTCCGCACATAAGTGTACACATATTTATCTATTGTGGTAGATAGTACACTACCACCGTATTTCGAAAAATATTGCTCATAATCCGTTCCACCACCAAAGAAAGAAACCCGAAACGGTGTTTGCGCCATAATCATGCCGGTACATCCTTGTGACAAAAATATTTGTATTATTACAGTGTCGAGTCTATCACAAAGAGTGTATATTTTCAATGCTTACTTTGAGTTTCCCCATTTTATAGGATTGAAGTTGGTTCAAACAGATGCAGCAGTAGAGTAGATTGACATTTCTGAAATGAAAAAGTTAAATTTAAATAATGACGTTTGTTTCCTCTTAGC
>JAITFS010000126.1 GCA_031281195.1 Oscillospiraceae bacterium | reverse complement strand
GACCGCACAAATCCGTATTCAAAAATAAAACTGGATGAAATCCGCCAGCTTCTGCGAACAGGTAAAATACAAGAAGCAGAAAACCTCGTTCGTTACTCATTTACCGGAACACCTGAGTTTCAGCGCGCTTATCAAACACTTGGAGATATACTTTTTACATTTCAAAACATACCTGATAACATTAGTGATTACAAACGTTCTTTATCACTTGATGATGCAGTAGCTTCAACAAGCTTTAAAGCTGATGGTTTTACATACAGTCGTGATGTTTTTGCTTCTGCTCCTGCCGATGCTGTTATTGTAAAATTAAGCACAAACAATCCTGCGGGAATGACGTTCGACACAAGGTTGGTACGTAGCCGTTATTGCGAAAAAACCGGCGTGTTTGATGATAATGGCGTTTACCTTAGAGGTCATAACGGAGGTGAAGATGAGCTTTCTTTTTACTGGGTTATGACCGGTAAAAATAACGGCGGTACAATGGAAGCAATGGGTGAGTATCTCATTTTTAGAGGTGTTAAGGAAGCCACCTTGTACATCACTGCTTCTACCACTTTTCGTACAAAAGACACACAAAACGAGTGCCGGCGTATATTAAAAAGTTTATCCGGTAAATCTTATGACTCCATACTCAAAGAGCATATCAAAGACTACCAAGCTCTCGAAAAACGAGTTTCTTTAGAGTTGGATGATAAAATAAATCCATTACCAACTGATGAACGTTTGGAACGTGTAAAAGCAGGTGAAATTGATAATGGTTTAATCGCCTTGTATTTTAGATATGGCAGATATTTGTTGATTTCATGCAGTCGCCCGAACACACTCCCGGCAACTCTGCAGGGTATTTGGTGCAATGATTTTCTGCCACCTTGGGACAGCAAATATACAATAAATATTAACACCCAGATGAACTATTGGCATGCGGAGATTTGCAATTTGCCTGAGTGCCACTTACCGCTGATGGAGCATCTCAAACGTATGCACCCAAAAGGTTTAGAAACAGCAGAAAAGATGTATGGAGTAAAAGGGTTTGTTGCGCACCATAATACTGATATTTGGGGTGACTGTGTACCCCAGGATACGTGGATTCCTGCATCTTATTGGGTAATGAGTGTCGCGTGGTTCTGTCTTCATATCTGGGAGCATTATGAGTATACACTTGATAAATCATTTCTAAGTGATAACTACGACATCATAAAAGATGCTTGCTTATTCTTCGAGGATTTTCTGATTGAAAATAAACGTGGTGAGCTTGTTGTATCTCCAACAGTTTCACCTGAAAATGTTTATATCCTGCCGGACGGCACTGAGGGAACACTCTGCGAAGGTTGCTCAATGGACAGTCAAATTCTTTGGGAGCTTTTTAATACGTATGAAGGTGCATGTCAAGTATTAAATCGTGATTTTGATTTCGCAGAAAAAATTGTTAGCATGAGAAACAAGCTGCCATCAATCAAAATTGGTAAAAATGGCGGTATACTGGAGTGGCTAGATGATTATGGCGAAGCCGAGCCGGGGCATAGGCATATATCACACCTCTTTGCTCTTTTCCCGGGAAATGGAATTACTGTAGAACACACTCCCGAACTGGCAAAAGCAGCAGAACAAACACTGTCGCTTAGATTATCGCACGGTGGAGGTCACACGGGCTGGAGCAGAGCATGGATTATAAACTTTTATGCAGCTCTTGGTGATGGTGATGAAGCGTATTTTCATCTAAACGAGCTGTTTAACCACTCAACCTTAGCAAACCTTTTTGACGACCATCCGCCATTTCAAATAGACGGCAACTTTGGAGCAACCGCTGCAATCGCTCGCATGTTACTCCAAAGTACCACAGACACAATTTATTTGCTCAAAGCCCTGCCAAAAGAGTGGAGGCAAGGCTCTGTCAAAGGTCTCTGTGCTAAAGGTGGTCTAACAGTTGACCTCTTTTGGAAGGACGGCATCTTACACGAAGCTGTCTTCAACGCTAAACATGACTACACAGGCACCGTGGTATATCAAGGCAAAAGTGAAGCTCTTGAGCTGAAAATGGGCGAGCGTAGGGTGGTTGACATTCCACTATTGTTCTGACATACTGATTATAGAGTATAAATGGTAGGTTGGAGATATAATTTATGCAATACATTACTGGTATACACGCACTTAACTTACCGTGTTCACTAATGACAGGTGGAGATTGGCATCGTTCGGCATTACAATGGGATAAACCACGTACTAGAGAGTCAAACGAAAGTATATACTCTGAGTATGGTATTGAATATTGTTCATCTGTTCCTGAGAATAAAGGAACATTTGCAGTAGCAAATCACATACGTGCACTCCTTGATTTATTAGAATTAGAAAACTATTCATTAGCACAAGGAATGAATAAAGATTATATAGGAAACGACGGTTACACAAACGAAATTTTTGATAAGGTTTCATTAATGAAAGCATTGCCACACTGGACAACAATTGATTCATTTATGGGTCGTGAATATTATGGAAAGTGGTTAGATTACAAGGAGTTGCACAAGTTATGAGCGAATGGAGAAAAAAGCACGAAGAGATAATTTCATCTTTTATGGAATATATAAGCGACTACACAGATGATTTTATCCTTAAAGGTGGCACAGCCTTACTTTTATGCTATGGACTTGATAGATTTTCAGAAGATATTGACCTTGATGGAACAAAAAAAGGTTTGATAGATATAGTTGACAAATATTGCTTTGAGAATGATTATTCGTACAGAGTTGGAAAAGATACTGAAATTGTTGAACGTTGTTTTATTAATTATGGTGATAATAGTCATCCCCTGAAAGTAGAAGCATCTTATAGAAACAAAGATATATCTGATAAAGAAGTTGTTATTATAAATAATATCAAAACATATAGTATTGATGTTTTATGTGATATGAAGGCTACAGCTTATTCAGGGCGCGATAAAATTAGAGATGTATATGATTTATCATTCATTTGCAACAATTATTATGATAAACTTTCACCACAAACAATAAGAACAGTAAAAAATGTAGTTGGTTATAAAGGAATTGAACATTTTGATTACATAATACGTAGCCAACCCGATGAACTTATTGATACAGAAAAATTAGTTGATAGTTTTTTATCTACTTTTGACCGCCTGGGATTATTAATAGATGTTAATGAAAAAGAAATCCTTGAAAAGTACGAAAAAACATAAAACAATAATGGTATAGACACATCAGTAAAAGATGGTGGAATCCAAAGGGGATGTAGTATTTTGCAACAACCCCTTCCTTTTTATTTGAATACAGGATTATAATCAATTCTATTGGATGGTCTTAATACCATTTCTTTTTTCGTAACATTTCTGCGATTTTTTTGGTATCAGGTAATTCATTTAATTCTAACACTTCACATAAATCGAATATTTTATTTCCCCTTAACGCCCCTTTTGATTCCTTCTTGAAATCTGTATCATAGAATTTTTCAACAAAAAAGTATCGGTGTTCAATATTATCGAATAAATCCCCACGTTTTCTATATACGATTACGCTACCAGACACATGAAATTGCTTGCTATCATTGTTATCTTTATTTGTCGCATCAGTAAAAGAAAAAGAGTAAGTGTTTGATTTCAACCATTCAATAAAGGGCATGATGTTCTCCCTTCTTTTTTGATTATATATACATCAGATATTATTCTTTGAAGCAAAAAAGATGTATAAAAACGCTTAAAATTTTGGAGCGCTGATTTTTGTTTATAATGGTTATTGGTGATGTACCTTAAAAAACTAAAATATTTTCTTAATCTACTTATTTTCATTTAAAAGTTGTTCAACACCATCAATAATCAGTATTAATAATTTTCCTTATTATCTATAACTACAACCACATTATTATATGTCTTCTGGTATTCATTAAAAATATCTTCTATATGATATTCTATCTCTAGAGTTATTAGAATCGGGTCAATGTATTTGTCAACTATGTCATTTATTTGCTCTATGGATTCAATTTGTAGTGCTTTCATATAATAGAGGCTATCTGATTTGTCATAAGCTGGTTCAGGTCTTGCTGATGTTATTTTCATGGCTAACATTGCTTCATCATTCATCCAATTTGGGTCTAAGTTTTATTATTCAGCAATATCGTTTATTATCTCTTTCATAATATCTTTAGGTTTGTAAATAACATCAAAATCTTTTGTGCCATCTCTTTCCTCATGCACTAATACAACGACCGCACCACCAGCTAATACAATTTCGCTCTCAGCATCAACAGCAGCAAGGCGTGCATTTATTTCTTCAAGATATGACAACATCTCATTTTTATTCATTGCATCCATTTGCTTAGCACCTATTCAAAGCCCTGTCACCATAAAACAAATTACGAATAGTATATTCAGGGAAAGAGGTTTCTCTAAGAAGCTGTTGGTAATTTGGGTTAGTAGTTCTATGAGCATATTTTGGGATAGGTGAAAAATAAGTAGGTAAATTCACCCATGAAGGTACATTAAGATTGTTTTCATTAGCAAACCTATGAGCAATAGCTGCCATTAAACATAACGTTGTATTATCTTTACACTTCCCTATTGGTTCATCTAAAATTAATTCATACTTGTTTTCAGTACCTTTTAAGTCATCAAAAAATTGACATAATGTAAGCATGACTTGAGAATCATTAGCTGCATCTATTAATCTCGTTCGCTTTACCTTATCCATTAAGAACTCTTGGATTTTGTTAATTTTCATCTTATCACACAGTTTTCAGTAATACAACTCTATCCTATTTTAAGTTTTCCTAATTCATTAAGAAGGGTTTCGTTTGTCTTTTCATTGCTGTCACGCTGATGTGCACCAGTTGTCGATGCGATTTAGACAACTATATTTATTTTATCTCTTTTATAGTATCAATCCATTTAATTTGATCTTGGTGAGTGATCTCAAAAATAAAATTCTTCGTATTGCATAAAAATATTTTTCTTTTTATATTTATCAAGATTTTGCAATTTGTTCAGTAATTGCAATGTTTTTAACAGTATTAATGTTTTTTGACTTGTAGGAGAGCACTTTTTTCTTTGTTCATTCTGACATCCTGTTATATGAATAAAAGAAAGGAGTGTCAAGATGCTTTACATATTAAACATAATGATAATGTTAATAGAGTTAGTTTTAGTAGTTTTCACACCGAATGATATTTGCGACATGATTAAATGGGGTTACATAACAATACATTACATCTACATTCGCTTAATTACTCGTAAAAAATAAAACGTAGAAATTTGAAAGGTTAGTTCTTACCAGATGTAATATCACGGCTAGTCGTAGGGTAACTAAAGGTTTTTTATGTCACTAGGTTTCAAATTGCCTTGCTAATTCATCTGTTTTTGTTTGTTAATTACAAGTTAACTCTTCAACATTAATGTCTCACATATCTTCATTCTGTGTTTGAATTTCTAGTGTTATCTAGTGTGTCAGACACTGATTTAGTTTTCTACAAAAGACGCAGATAAAAGAAAAAGTAAAACAAAAGTCATTATAATTGGCTAAGATCTCAACGTAATTTCAATATTTACATTAAATATTTATACACTCTATATACAAAGCATAAAATGTATGCTATGCTATTGTGCATAATTATATAAAGGATGGTATTTATTATGCAAGAAATTATTATTGACAGAGATTTTCAATACTTATTACCACAACTCGATGAACAGTCTTATGCAGGTCTTGAAGCGAACATTCTGAAAAATGGTATTCGTGATTCACTTGTATTGTGGCAAGGCATCTTAATTGATGGGTATAACCGCTACAGTATTGCGACAAAACATAATTTACCGTTTAATACTATAACTATGGAGTTTAACTCGCGTGAGGAAGTTACAATTTGGATTATTACAAATCAAATTGAACGTCGTAATCTAACACCATTCCAACTAAGGTATTTTCGTGGTTTGCACTATCAAGCTGAAAGACGAAATCAAAGTGAAAATAATCAGTATTTGCAAGGAGTTGGAACAAACCGCCAAAATGACGGTTTGTTAAATACAGCTAGGTTTATTGCTGATAAGTATAATGTTTCACCAAGAACTATAGAACGAGATTCTCGATTAACAGATGCTCTTATCGTCATTGGTGAAGTTTCACCGGAAGCGAAAGAAAGCATACTCTCAGGTGAGACAAAAATCACAAGAAAAGAGCTAGATGCTATGCTCACAGATTCAAAGGAAACAATAATAGAGATAGCAGATAGTATTGAAAATGGTACATTTGCAGATCGCAAAATAGACTCAATAAACAATAATAAAACTCTGGACTCTGCATTTTCCAGAATATTTGAAATTATTCAAAGAGAACTAAATGGTCTTGCAAAGGCATACACACCTTCACAAATGAAAAAAGCACTAAAATCCCACATCAAAGCACTTGAAGAAATTTATAATCAAATATAAAAGCTGTTTCTTTCAGCTACCCACTGAGCATATCATAAACAATTTGTTTTATGTCACCATGTTAGCACCCCTTTCAAGTCTTCAACGTAAAACATTTTGACAATCACATTTATATGTGATAGTATTGCTACAACTTCAATACTCCGTGATCTTAGTTTCGGGATAACTTACCTTTCTACCCGCTACTCAGACACAGGATTTGAAAAAGAAAGGATTATTTACCATGATTACAAAAGAACAAAAAGATGCGGTAATCGAAGACAATCGCACTCACGAAACAGACACAGGCTCACCCGAAGTACAAATCGCAATTCTCACAACACGTATAAAACAACTCACCGAACATCTTAAAACTCACAAAAAAGACAAACATAGCGAACTTGGACTCTTAAAAATGGTCGGACGCCGCCGTAGCTTGTTAGATTATCTGATGAATAAAGATATTGAACGCTACAGAGCATGTATTGCAAAACTAGGTATAAGAAAATAGTAAGAATAGTTAAGCCGGTCTGAAACACAGGTCGGCTTAATTGTACAAAAGAAGAGAGAAAAGAGAGAGAGAGAGAAGAAAGAATGATTATTAGAAAAAGAGAGTTTAACAATGTTAAGAAGTACAGCATGGATTTTGCGGGTCGTCCGCTCACGATGGAAACAGGCAAATTAGCAGAATTGAGTAATGCTTCAATTCTCGTGAGCTACGGCAAAACTGTGGTATTAGTTGCTGTTACAGCTTCACCACGTCCACGTGATGGAATAGACTTTTTCCCGTTATCAGTAGATTTTGAGGAAAAACTATATGCAGTCGGACGTATTCCCGGTGGTTATTTACGCCGTGAAGGCAGACCGGCAGAGCGTGCTGTATTAGCAGGCAGAATGATTGACAGACCAATGCGTCCGCTTTTCCCTGATGACTTACGCAATGATGTTTCGATTACCTGCACAATTTTAGCCGTTGACCATGATTGTCAGCCTGAGATAGCTGCAATGGTTGGTGCATCAGCAGCAATATCAATATCAGATATACCGTTTAACGGGCCTATCGGCGGAGTCGGACTTGGATTAATTGATGGAAAGTTCATCATAAACCCAACAACTGCAGAACGTGACATCACAGAAATGTACTGCACAATAGCATCCACATCAAGCAAGGTAGTTATGATTGAAGCCGCAGGAAATGAAATACCGGACGATGTTATGCTCGAAGGAATAAAAACCGCACACGAAGCAATTCAACCGGTAATTACTTTGATAAATCAAATGGTATCTGAAATTGGCAAGCCAAAGTTTGATTTTGCAAAAGCATCATTTAACGATGAGCTATATGGAAAAATCGTTGATAAATATCTTGATGATGTAAAATATTCGATGGATACAGACGATAAAAACGTTCGTGAGGAACGTTTCAACGCTGTAATCGAACGTATTTTATCAGATTTTGAAGGTGAATACCCCGAAATAAATGACCAACTCGATGAAATAACCTATAAAATCCAAAAGAAGGTTGTAAAAGAATGGCTTCTGCAAGGAAAACGCGTGGACGGCAGAGCAATGGACGAAATTCGCCCGCTTGCATCAGAGGTTGGTTTACTTCCACAAGTTCACGGTTCAGGGCTTTTCACAAGAGGTCAAACACAAGTGCTCTCAATAGCAACACTTGGAACAATCTCAAATGTGCAAAAACTTGACACAATATATGAAGAAGAAACTAAGCATTATATGCACCACTATAACTTCCCATCATTTTCAACTGGTGAAGCACGTGGTGTGAGAGCAACTACACGCCGCGAGCAAGGACACGGAGCACTCGCAGAAAAAGCACTCGAACCTGTTCTTCCGGGCATTGACGAGTTCCCTTATGCCATCCGTGTTGTATCAGAAGTGTTATCATCAAATGGTTCAACATCACAGGGTGCAATCTGCGGTTCAACTCTGGCGTTAATGGATGCCGGTGTGCCAATAAAAGCTCCGGTTGCTGGTATTTCTTGCGGTTTAATATCCGATGGTGATAAATGGACAACATTTATTGACATTCAAGGCGTGGAAGATTTCCACGGTGAAATGGACTTCAAAGTAGGCGGTTCAAAAAATGGTATAACTGCAATTCAAATGGATCTTAAAAATGATGGTTTAACAATGGAAATTATCAAATCTGCTTTAGATATGTGCAAGGAAGCACGTATTCAAATTCTTGATGAAATAATGCTCCCTGTTATTTCCGAGCCACGCAATGAGCTTGCAGCAACAGCACCAAAAATGATCATGATGAAAATTCACCCCGACAAAATCCGCGAGGTCATCGGCAGTGGTGGAAAAGTTATTCAAAAAATCTGTGGAGAAACCGGTGCAAAGGTTGATATTGAAGATGACGGCAGTATTTTCATAGCTTCACCTGACATTGAAGCCTGTCGCATTGCTAAGAAAATGATTGATGA
>JAITFS010000118.1 GCA_031281195.1 Oscillospiraceae bacterium | reverse complement strand
GTTAATATAATAATTGCAGGTGCAATCGCTCTGACACTTTTTGCATTTGCAACATATATAAAGTTATATGCAAAAACGATGAAAACCAGACCAAAGAAAGAAAACGGTGATAAATGATGCTCGCTTCATATTGTTCAAAATGTAAAGAATACCCCGCTGTTATTTTCATAACTAAATATGAAAATGGGAAAACAACAAACGATGGTATTTGCTTAAAATGTGCACGGGAAATGAATATTACTCCTGTGCAAAATCTCATTAGAAAAATGGGGTTAACCGATGAGGATTTAGAAACCCTAACCGAAGACATGATGGAAGCAATGGGTGGGCTTGAGTCTTTGATGGAGGAATTTGAAGGTTCTGACCATGATGAAAATTCTGAGGATGGAAAAACCGCAACATTGCCGTTTTTAAGCCGGCTTTTTGGCAGTCCCGAAGATATGTCCCCGAATAGTCCTTCTCAACAAGGTCCGGGTCAGCGTAATATGGGCCCCGGCGGCATTATAGGGCCGGGTACAGGCCCGGGGAGTAAGCCCAATGAGCAGGGTAATTCTGAGGAAAAAGGCGGCCCCGGCAGACGAGGTGGTAAACGTCGCAAGCATCTTGAGAGCTTTTGCATTTCTTTGTCAAAAAAAGCCGCTGAAGATAAGCTCGACAGAATCGTTGGTCGCGAAACAGAAACAGAACGTGTAGTGCAAATATTAAACCGCAGACAAAAAAACAACCCCTGTCTTATTGGTGAGCCGGGTGTTGGCAAAACTGCAATAGCAGAGGGTTTGTCACAGCGAATCCATGATGGTGATGTGCCGCAAAAGCTACGAAACAAGGAGGTTTATCTGCTTGATTTAACAGCACTTGTAGCAGGAACGCAGTTTCGCGGTCAGTTTGAAAGCCGCATGAAAGGCTTGGTCGAAGAAATAAAAACTCAAGGTAATGTCATTCTTGTCATTGACGAGGTTCATACTCTTGTTGGTGCAGGTGATGCCGAAGGGTCGATGAGTGCTGCGAACATTCTAAAGCCCGCTCTTTCTCGTGGTGAGATTCAAGTAATTGGAGCAACCACATTAAACGAATATCGAAAACATATTGAAAAGGATGCCGCTCTTGAACGTAGATTTCAACCTGTTGTTGTAGACGAGCCGTCAATCAGCGAGTCTATAGAAATAATAATTGGTATTAAAAGCTATTACGAGGGTTTTCACGGTGTTAGCATAACTGATGAAATTGCCCGACAAGCAGTGCTTTTGTCAGAAAGATATATTTCCGACAGATTTTTACCTGACAAAGCTATTGACCTAATTGACGAGGCTTGCTCTGATATGAACCTTAAAAGCGAGTTTATCGCAAAAAAAGAAGCTCTCTATAAAGAAAAAGCTGACATCGAAAAAGAACGCGAGATGATTTTGTCTTCTCAGGACGAAAAAGACTACGCAAGACTTGCAGAGCTTCGCAGCTTGGATTATAGATTAACCGACGAATTAAATATACTGGAGCTTGAAGGCAACCCTGCACTTACAATTGATAATCTTGCTCGTGTGATTGAGCTTTGGACAAAAATCCCTGCTTCTAACATTCGTGAAGACGAGTTTAAGCGTTTGTCAGAGTTGGAAACACGCTTAAAACAGTTTATTATAGGTCAAGATGATGCAATTAACAGTGTTTGCGCAGCAATAAAACGCAACCGCGTAGGTATAACATCAAAACGTAAGCCTGTTTCGTTTATCTTCATCGGTTCTACAGGTGTTGGAAAAACCGAGCTTGTAAAACGTCTCGCTATGGATATGTTTGACTCTCCTGAATCACTCGTAAGGTTGGATATGTCCGAGTTTATGGAAAAACATGCTGTATCTCGTATCATCGGTTCACCACCCGGATATATCGGTTATGACGAAGCAGGGCAACTCACAGAAAAAATCCGCCGCCGACCATATAGTGTTGTACTTTTTGATGAAATAGAAAAAGCACACCCTGATGTGATGAATATTTTATTGCAAATACTTGATGATGGGCATATCACAGATGCACATGGGCGAAATATTAACTTTGAAAATACAATTATAATAATGACAACCAACGCAGGCAGTGACAGAAAAGACGGCTCTGTTGGTTTTAACCGCACCAGTGATGAGCAAGGTAAAGAAAAATCAGAAAAAGCGTTAAAGGATTTCTTACGTCCTGAGTTTCTTAACCGTATAGATGAAATTGTTTACTTTAATCAGCTTACCGAAGACGACTTTAAGAAGATTGCACGTATCATGCTTGGTGAGCTACGTGATGTTATGGCAGAGAAACCAATAGAGCTTCGTTATGACGAGCGTTTGATTGATTATCTCACTGCGAAATCGTTTTCACAGGCTTATGGAGCAAGAAATCTTCGACGCATTATACAAAAAGAAATTGAAGATTTAATTGCTACAGAAATGATTTCTAACTATGAATCACCAATAACGCAGGTTGATTTATCTGTGCTTGAGGAGCAAATGCGTATACAGGCAATGTAACAGCTTTTTATGATTCTTTGCGATCCCTGCGTTGCGGATTGTTTTTAGAATGATAATTGGTCTTAATTTAATATTTTATTTGTTCAATTGTGAGATATTTTGTGAGATATTTGCATTTTACTCTTGCTTTTTTTATTAACATGAGTATAATTAGCTACATAACACTTGGTATTAGACCATAAAATTTGGGAGGAACGAAAAAATGAAGAACATGAAAGTCTCAACAAAGCTGATAACTGGCTTCTTAATCGTTGCAGTTCTGACAGCAATCGTAGGCGGAGTAGGCATCTTAGGAATGATGCAAATCAACGATGGTAGTACTTTAATGTATTACGGACAAACCAGACCGTTGACAGATATCGCCGCAGCTCAAGAGTATTTCCAAAGATGTCGCGTACAGTTGCGTAATATGGTAATCGCCACAGGTGATGTTGATGAACTAAACTCTATCGAAGCTGATAAAGCAATACGTGAAGAAGGGTTTATTAGCTATATGGAGGAATATCGTCCGACTTTAACAACCGAAATCGGCGAACGTCTGTATAATGAAACAATGGCTGCATTTCGTGAGTATCAGGAAGGTTCAAGAAATCTGCTTGCAGCAGCTAAAAACAATGAAGATCAAGCTGTTCTTGTAGAGATGATGAACGACATGAGACCACCAACAGATCAAGTCATGGATAATCTCTCTACTTTAATGGAGCTTCGTGTAGACATGGCAACAGAAAATAACTATTCAAATGATGCTACATTTGACAGAATGTTAATTATCATTGTTATTGTTATTATAATAGCAGTTGCTGTTGCAATAACACTGGCTCTTTACATCTCCGGTCTTATCAGTAAGCCGCTTCTAGTCCTGTCGAGCTTTATGAACAAAGCCGGAAAAACAGGTGATATTCAATTATCTCCTGCCGATGAACAAGCAATTTCAAAGTTTGCAGTTATTAAAGATGAAATAGGACAAGCAATTGCCGGAAGCAGCTCATTTGTAAAGCATGTTACCGAAATTGCTCATGATCTCGACTTAATAGCCGGCGGAGACTTAACTATCAATGTTGAAGTTCTTTCAAATGATGATGTTATGGGTAAATCATTACAATCAATGCTTGAAAACCTCAACACTATGTTTGGTGAAATTAACTCAGCTACAGGTCAAGTTTCAACAGGTTCTAAGCAAATCGCAGACGGTGCTCAATCGCTGGCTCAAGGTTCAACAGAGCAAGCAGCTTCTGTCGAAGAACTCTCCGCTTCAATCGGTGAGATTGCACAAAAAACCAAAGAAAACGCCACCATGGCTGAACGTGCCGCATCACTTGCAGGTACAATAATGCAAAATGCAGAAAAAGGCAGCAACCAAATGAGCGAAATGACCACTGCTGTACAAGAAATTAACCAAGCAAGTCAAAGCATCAGCAAGGTTATCAAAGTCATTGACGACATTGCGTTCCAAACAAATATTCTCGCTCTTAACGCCGCTGTTGAAGCTGCACGTGCAGGACAACATGGTAAAGGCTTCGCAGTTGTTGCGGAAGAAGTACGTAACCTTGCATCTAAGAGTTCAGAAGCAGCAAAAGATACAGGTGCTCTTATTCAAAACTCAATGGAAAAAGCAGAGCTTGGCGCACGTATTGCAGGTGAAACCGCTGAAAGTCTTGCAGACATTGTTTCCGGTATCAATGAAAGCTCTGTAATCGTTGGAGACATTGCAAGGTCTTCTGAGGAGCAATCACTTGGTATTTCACAAATCAATACAGGTATTGACCAGGTAGCACAGGTTGTACAACAAAACAGTGCAACAGCACAACAATCCGCTGCTGCATCAGAGCAAATGAGCAGTCAGTCCACAATGCTTGAAGAACTAATTTCACAATTTAAACTCAAGAACTCTTCAAATGCAATGAGAGGACTACCCTCATTCTCAAAGAAGCCCTCTGCACCGTTACCACCAGCCGCACCAATTGATGGTGTTGCCGACATACACGGTGGCGATTTCGGAAAATACTAAACAAGCAAAAAAACCTCAACTATAGTGTATTTCTTATGCTATAGTTGAGGTTCTGAAAAAAGAGAGGGGTAACTTATGAGTGATGAAATTACGACTGTAGACGAAGAAACAAAAGAAGCGTTAAAGGAAGCCCTGCGTAATGAACTTCGGGAGGAACTACGCCGTGAGCTTTTAGGTGAAGAACTGGAAGAGGAGCGTTCTGAAAAAGATTATCCTTGGATAGTTTTTGCAGTAGATGGCACAGAATATGGTGTTAACAGTAAAAATGTACTTTCCATAGAAATTATTGGCGAAATAACACCAATCGTTGATGCACCGCCATATTGCCCCGGAATTACAAACTCACGCGGAGATATGATTGACCTGCTTGACTTGCGCGCACTCTTTGGATTAGGTGATTACATTTCTGCAAAAGATGCCGACGACGACCGTGTTATGATGATGGTCATTGAAACAGGCGATAAAAAACGTGGCGTAATTGTTGATGAAATCGTTTCGGTTGAGTACATCACAAACTTCATCGAAGGTGTTGTCAGCGAAACAGCAGGAGCTGTTACATCACAATACATACGTGAAGTTGCCACAAGAGAGAAGCTTGACAGTCCTGTCTTGATTCTTAATCCCGAAGCATTAAACGCACTGTAGAAACCGCATCAAAACCCCATGTTATCGTAAAACTTTTCGTTAAATAACGTAGTAGCAGACAAGTTTATATACTCACATTTCTTTTGAAAACTATCTAATTTTAGCCTTGCGACTTCGGATCGCAAGGCTATTTGCGCTCCGTCACCTGCTGTATTTCCGTAAGAAACAGCGATTGATTGTAATGCTTTGTTTATTAGACCAATTCTTGTTGCACTTTGTAAATCCATGTGGCAACCAAAACCACCTGCCAGCGCAAGTGTTTTAACATCTGACATTTTTACGCTTGCAAAATGTAACAAAACCTCCACCCCTGCGGCAATTGCAGCTTTTGCAAGTTGAAGCTTTCGTATATCCGAAGCTGAAATATATACACCCTCACCAACATCAGATTTTGTAAGCCAATATTTGCTGTCTTTAAGTAAACGTCC
>JAITFS010000092.1 GCA_031281195.1 Oscillospiraceae bacterium | reverse complement strand
TCATCCTTTGTTGTAAACGTGAATAATCTATCACCATGAGCACAAACATTTCTGAATTTGGTTAATACTTTTAGATATTGTATAAGTTCTTTCTCGTTTACACTAACATAGTTCTTACTAACTTTTACTTGTAAGTCCTGTGTAACACATTGATACATCTTAGATATGTTTCCAAAAGTTAGCACTTTTACCAATACCCATAATGGTACATTTCCATATGATTCACGCTGATACGATACATAAGGATAATCTGTTGAATTTACAGCTATATTTTGAAGAATGTTTATTAATTTTGTAAGTGTTACTTGTTTTCTTGGCGTTTGATTAAAGTTCATCTTGTTAAGGTATTCCGATTGGGATTCTCCGTATTTCTGAGTAAAATAATATGACATCATGGAACGTATTGCTTGTTCTATTTGTAACAAGTGCTTTAGAAATAGTATTCGTAAGCTCTCATCAAACTTGTAAAGAGCTACAATATCTTCAAATGTTGTATTATCCTTATACTTCTGAGTTGTAGGATTGCGAAACAGTTTTTTGTATCCACTAATTAACGCAAAGTAACTTAATCGCTTTAAGATTGCTTCGGCATGTACCTTATCGTTAACAATCAAGTTCTTTTCATTTTCTAGCTTATCTAACTGCTGTGCATATGTCAAAAAGGGCTTTTCACTTATCATGGGAATCTCCTTTGTTAAAAAGAGAGTCCCCGCAGGAACTCTCCCGGTCGCAGTCCTCGCAGGTTTCTGCAACGCGATCACATTGTTAATATACATCTTCGCACTCGAAAAGTCAATATATTTTTTAGATTTGTTTTGTAGTTAAATTAGTGATAATGTCATAAAGTAAAATAATTAGTTAAAACGTCACTATTAATAAATGAAAACTATATTTTGATAGAGCAAGTGTATGAAGTATTGGATGGTTTAAGTTAATGTATAGATGAGACTGTGTTAATAATGCCTTCTACCATTTCTTTTCCTAGTTTAGAAAAAGCAACCCACTTTTTACCTAAATCTTTAAGTGATGCTCCTATATGATATACTTCTTTTCCATTGTCTATAATGAGAAAACGATCGTGGCTTTTAGAAAAGTGCTTTATTTCAAAACCATTATATTGAGAATTAGCTTTTTGTACATCTAACGTTAGTTGTTTACTTATTGTGTTTGTAAGCAATAGAACCTGAACATTTTTGTTTTTCTTTGTTAAATGTGTAATTGTGTCTTCATTAATATAGTTATCAATTAAAATAATACTATGTTTTGCAGAACGGATGATTTTTGATACAAGTTCATAAGCATCAAAAATATCACCATCAAAGAAAATACCTTGTGTTGGAATATTATGAGTTCTTATTTGTAAGTCAATCTCATTTATTCTACTTTTAATAACTTCAACATCATTTTCAATGCGACCAATGCGATTGTTAATAATATAACCTTTTAACAGAAAATCTTTTAACTTACTTGTAGCCCATATTCTAAATTGAGTACCTTGTTGAGATTTAACACGATAACCAACAGAAATGATTACATCTAGATTGTAGTGTTCAACATTTATAGTTCGAGATTTTCCTTTAATTGCACCGTGTTGAGTGACTGTCGCAAAATTTGCGACAGTCACTTTTTTATCTAACTCACCTTCTGTAAACACATTGTTGATATGTTTGCCAATGGTTTTTACATCTCTGCCGAAAAGCATTGCTAGTTGTTGTCTGTTAAGCCAAACTGTGTCCTCGTCAAATCGTACTTCAATATGTTCAACATGTCCATCTGGTCGGTATAGAATAATTTCATTTTTCATTAAAAAACACCTCTTAGGTAATAATCTTTCTATTGTGCCACTTAGAGTAACATACCTATTAAGCACTGTAAACACTGGATTATTTCGCTCAAAGACTCCTTTATACAAAACAATGTAGAAAAATTGTAACCAAAGTGTTATAAGTATGAATTTAGACCCTTAAAGTTTGAATTAAATGTAGAAAAAATAATTTTCATTAAAAAGTATATATTGATTACGATATATATTTTTGGTGCAATGGAGAAATAAATATAATTGAAAGAACACTTAGGTTTGCCCCTATTACAATTTACTATCATTTATGTATATGATAAAATACATAAAAAATGAAAAAGCTAAGGAGTACAAAGTTTATGAAACTACTTATCATTTCGGGAACGCCAAAAACTGATGGAATCACATATTCATTCGTAAAAACAGCGGAAGAAACAGCAAAAACTCTCGGAATCGAAGCAGAAACGATAACTCTCTCAAGCATGAACTTAAATAAATGCAAGATGTGTGATGACGGGTGGGGAATGTGTTTCTATGAGCATTATTGTATCTTCGGTGAAAAAGACGGGTTTACAAAATTGCAACAAAAGGTCAAAGAAGCTGATGCATATATTTATCTAACTCCTGTCTACTGGGGTGAAATGAGCGAGGAATTAAAGCTCTTTATGGATAAACTCAGACGTTGTGAAGCTACAAAACAATGGGACAGCAGAGTAGAAGAGGTATCCTTTCACAAAGGTAAACCAAGCATATTTGTAGCTGTCGCAGGTGGTGGCGGCGGTGGTTGTGGTGCAACATTTGTTCACTTAGAGCGGGCAATTGGCCCAATGGGCGGCGACGAATGGCCAAAAGAACACGCCGGGATTTTTGACTGTATATCTGTCAATCGTTGGAATCAAAGGTACAAAAGAGAAGCTCTAAAGGCAGCTATAACAACAATGTATGACTTTTTCAAGCGTCCAAGAGCGGTTAGCGTTGAAGCTCTGCCCGATTATAAACTGCTAATCACTTATGATAATGGCGAGAAGCAAACCTTTGATGTAACGCCATATTTAGAGATGAAGTCGCACAATGTTTTAAAGGATATAACACTTTTTAACAAGGCAAAGGTTTCCGGTACAAAAATTGAGTGGCGACCTCTCTTAGATATTGATATTGTAGATATTTACCCGCATAGTAAGCTTGTGTAAAATAAAAACCCGACTAAGATTTTCTAAAATAATTACTTATTTTATTACAGCTCACATGTTTTTATATACGCCAAAAGTAAGCATAAAAAGTCGGGATTTGTGATATACTCTGTGCTAAATTGTGTATACGATTTAAGTGTCGGCAAAAAGTACATGAGAGGTGCAAATCATGGAGTGGGTGCAAGGAATTCAAAATGCAATAAATTATATCGAGAATAACATCGCAGATGAACTCGATTATAACGACATTGCAAAAAACGCAAATGTTTCTAGTTTTCATTTTCAAAGAGCATTCAGTATTTTGTGTGGTATATCACTTGGTGAATATATCCGCAACCGCAGATTAACTCTTGCCGGCATGGAGTTATCCTCCGGGAGTGCAAAGATTATTGATGTTGCTATGAAATATGGTTATGATTCTCCTGATAGCTTTACTAAAGCGTTTACCCGTTTTCATGAAATAACTCCTTCAAATGCAAAAAAAGAAGGCTCGAAGCTTAAATCTGTCGCGTCACTAAAAATAAAAATAATACTAGAAGGCGGTAACATCATGGATTACAAAATCGAAACAAAACCAGCATTTACAGTTGTTGGAACTGTGAGAGAGTTTAACGACACAACATCCTACAAGGAGATACCTCAGTTTTGGGGTGAGCATTTCGGAAGCGGAGACGGTCAGTTTGTAAACGGTCAATTTGGTATATGCTTTGACCACAACACTAATAGCAAGCTATTTAACTACATGATAGCAGATTCTATTGAGGGTAAAGAAAA
>JAITFS010000063.1 GCA_031281195.1 Oscillospiraceae bacterium | reverse complement strand
AACATCGGGAGAAGTATTGCTCATTGCATCAAGCATCAAGAATGAAATCACAGCCGTATACAGAGTTGCTAAAATTATACAAGCAATCACAGTATATATAAGGATTCGACCGAAGCGATATTGACGAATTTTACATAACACAGCGTAGAATTGCTTGTGGAACAAGGTAATTATTGCAACAGCAGCGGACACTACCATAATCATTATAGCAATAAACTCCCTGCTCACTGCAAATATGCCTAAAGTGAATACAACCGCACAGAACACCAGTATTGTAGCTTTTATAAGCCTTCGTATATTCGATTTAAAATCTGTAGTTTTTTTCAACGCATTTCTCCACGCCATATATGATGGTATTTACTCAAGATAATACAAATAATTATCCTAACTATTATACCGCAGATGGGTTCGCTTGTACATTCTTATAAGTGCTTTTCCATCGTTCCCCAAAAATATTATTGAAATAAAAAATGATATAAAAATACACGATATAATTAAACAGTTTATCGGAAAAGAAAAGTTGCCTTTTCATAATTTTATTAGATGTATGTATAATGAAAATTATCAATATTTTATTGAAATATTTGGACAATTTAAAGAAGATTTAAAGGTATACAAGCGTCTTATAAAATGGCTAGATGATAATGAATATATTTATATTCCATTTTTAGTTAATTCTGAAGTAAAAAACAGTGAAAGTTCTGGTATGGGATTTTATAAAAAAGTTAATGGCAATGTTGGAAATATGCCGTTCAGTATATACGATCATAGCATTATAGGTATGTTCATGGATTACAATGCTTTAATACAAGAACCAGCACTATTTTCTTTACGTGTTCAAAATATTAAAGAAATACTTAAAAATTTTAACGAATTGAATGAAAAACTAAAAGATTTCATCTACAATTATCATTCTCGTTGTAATGGCTGTAATTATTGTATCCAACGACACTTGAAAAGAACTAAGAATATTAAACCACTTGCAATATCTGTAGAACATAATAATAAAAAATTTGTATTATGTTCCATAAATTATGTTTATTCATATAGTTGGAATACATTAAATGATAAAATAGTTGATGGAGTAATTGCTTATTTAAAGTTAATGGAAAAAGAACATAATATTTAAATATAGCAAATTTTACTGCACTTAACAAACGGTATACGATGTAAATACAAATGTAAATACAAATTTGCAATACATAGAACATTCCTACTTATTATCAAATACGATGTTCTTTTTTACACGTAGCTAATTCTATTAGGTACGGTGAGCCTTATCATAAATCATATAGAATAATTTGCATAAAGTGTTTATTTTGCACGTACTTAATTATCCTTTGTATCCGCTCATTAACGACCACCGTCCGCCAAATTTATCAATCAAATCAGCAGCCAGAGAGCAATATGTTTGAGTGAACAACGGTGTGATAATCGTTCCTCCATCGGATAATATTTCGTAAGCTTTTTTTAACTCTTCGTCAGAATCAAAATGCACCAATAGAGCAATTACACATGTATTACCTGAAATTGGTATTGGATTTTCCGCTGCATTACTATCATCATACAACGAAATAGTCTCTCCTCTAATCTCAATTTCTGAATAACCAATAAAATTTTTATGTTCTTCTTTGACTTCGTTTATCGCATCAGCAGGGTTCATGTCTGCATAAGTCAACTTTACTTTAATTTTTGCAGTAAAAGCCTTTTCATACAACGCCATAGCTTGGGCAGCTTGTCCCGCAAAATTTAAGAATGGTACAATTTTAGGCATTGCCGATTCACCTCCGAATATATGAATACTGTTGATAATTCTCTTTGACTACCACATTAAGCCATTATATGTTTCGTAATATCATCATGCGACATTCCAATATCTAAACGCCCACATCTTTCAGTGTCTTTAGGAGGAATTTTACGATTGGGCTTGCGTTTTATTTGTATCAATCGGATGATTTCATCAATTAACGAATCATCTCGAACCTCAAACCCAAGCCACTTGCCATCGTGCAATGTGTCGGCAGAATCATATATTTTGCAGACCGTTTCTCCGAATGTCGCTCTTTGTTCTTCAAATTTATCGCGCTCTTTGCCGCCGAGTGTAACGCTCACCAAGAAGAACCCATCACGTAAATGAAGGGACAATAAAGCTTTACCGCTCCTCTTGATGAATAAATTATTATAATGTTTATGGGTAGGTTTTCCCTCTGCCCAATTTTCATCCATTTCGTAGTGAGAACGAACGTAACCGACAAGCTTTTCCCACGCTGCGCTTGCTTCACCAAGCATTGCTTTGACTTCTTCATAAGGTTTTGTTGGTCTATCCATTTTTGATACTCCCAGCAAATAAAATTGCATTACTATACCGTAGATGATATCGCTTGCACTCTCTTATGAGTGCTTTTCTGTCGTTTCCCAAAAATGTAGTATTGCCGAAAGCAGTTATTTATCAGTTATATAAAGAATATCTTGTCAATCCCCAAATGCTCAGAAATAAAATTGTATATCCGTTTTGCACTATTTATACCACGTGAAGCATGAGACGAATCAACCGAGACGGTGAAATCAGGGTATTTAATGTTCCAAAAAATATCTAGATATGTACAATGGTCTTTTATTCGCTTTTTATTAAAACTAATATCGTAACCGGCACAAGTTCTACGCAAGTTGTTTAAAACGTGTATCTGCAAAGGTGTTCCACCTGCGTTTATTATGTAAGCTTTCAACATTTTTTCAGCACATTGATGACAATGGTGCAGGATTATTTCATATGGACGTAGCCTAGGATTGCGAATGTACTCCATCTCACGAATTGCCACATCGATGTCATTTCTAGCATATCTTACCCAGGTTAAAACTTCATTATGCAACATACAGCAATACCCCACTCTCCTTAATAGACTTTTGGAACGGAGAAATCATTGATGCCTCTTCAAAAGCTGACTTTCGATTAACTACGATATCTAGAGCTAAATCAGTATCAGTCAAGCCTTTCCTGATTATATACGCAGTTTTAAATGGATCTAAATTGTTTTCAACAACAACCATTAAGTCAATATCGCTTGTTTTTCGTGGGTTTCCACGAGCGTACGAGCCAAATAGATATATTTGTAAAACACCTGTTAATGAAGATATAAACTCAACATGTTTATCCAATTCTACTTTTATTAATTCATTCATTGCTGTATACGCTCCTCGTTATTTATTAACCGCAGTATAACATTTTTCCTGTATTTTTACAAAACATATTGTTCATATTCTTTTCTAATTCATCACTTTCTATTCCAACATTGATTTTTGCAGTTATTGTTGTTATCTTATCTGTACGTGAAAAAAAGATATGAAGGAGAGATTTTTATTGAACGCAAATGCTATACAAGAAGCTGCACTTAGTTTATATGAGTTTTGCGAATATCCTGCTGTGCGGTATAAGATACTTTTTCATTTATTGGACAAGCCTTATAATGATGAGAAGTTAACAAAACTACGAGAAGATTTTTTGAAAAGCGACATAGTCGAGGAGCTTCATCAGGAGCAAGATTATTATGGAGGATGGGGGAAACTTCGAGATAAAGACTATTCTGCAAAAGACAAGTTTCCTTGCTCATTAACTGCAATAAACCGGTGTTTATACATCGGATTGACGATAAACGATCGAGATATTTTATTAATGGCTTACGAGTATCTTGAGGATTTTTTGAATGGTAGAAGCAGAGAAAAGCTGTATAATAAAAATGAACGTGCTATTCCGTGGCAAACAGCAATCATCTGCGAAACAATCGAAGCAATAAAACCTTATAATAATTTATGCGACAGGACTTATGGCGAGTGGATGTATATTGTATCTCGTGCTTATGCCGATGGCAAATATTCGTATGAGCGAGAGCGTGCTGCACAACAGGATGTTTTTCTGACAAAAGAGAAAAGACTTATTCCTATGCAGTTTGGATTATTACTAAAACGAAGAGACGAGCTTCCGGCAGAATTAGAAAAAGCCATACTACTCCATCATGGAGAGTTTGCTTATTATAATGGTTATTTTTGGTGGGAAACTCCGACAAAACTACCGCCTAGCTTTGTTTACAATAAAACACGTCGATGGTTTGCTACATTTAATTACATAAATCAATTTCGAGATTCTGCTATTTATCTTTCTGATACAGTGAATTGGCTAATGGAGAATCAAAATGATAACGGGTTATGGGACTGGGGTACACAAATCAAAGACCCATGGGGTTACTTCGGCAATTTTTCCACAAACCGCAACTACAAGCATAACCGCTTGGTGGATTGCTCAATAGAAGTTTTGTGTTTTTTGAAAAAATATCTCGAGCAAAATTGTTCATTGTGCTTCCAATAAAGCATTAATCTTACCATCCAACCATTCATTAATCCTGATTGATCTTTCTTCTTCCTGCTTTTTACCATTCCAAATTAATTGATTCAATTCATGTTCTAATTGGTAAATGGTCATGCGTTTTTCTATTTCGGGTACAACTGAAGAAAATCGCAAATTTTCAATAATGGAATTAAATAATGTTCTAAGATTATTTGATTGTGTTAAGTAATTCTCCGGATAAATACACCAATCAAATAAACGCGACAGTTCAAAATCCGCTTCACCGAATTGAGAACACTCCCAATCTACTACACCTGTTAACTTGCCTTCATACACAATTATATTTTTAGGATGAAAATCGTTATGAAGAAGTTTTGCACCCGCTTGGTACTCCAAAGAGTCTATATTCGTGTAAATGTATTCAAACGCCTTGGAAAGTGTTTTTTGACTGTTTAAACCTAATTCCATTTTCGAAATACTATTTCTCAATATCTCCGCATACTCAAAATGTCCCTCTTTCCATGTTTTTTTCCATCTTGGAATAGTAGGGATATAATGACCTATATCATAGTATTCATCGGTTATCAAATGCAATTCATTTAAGAAATGCGCTATTTCCTTTCCAATGTCATACTGCTCATTATCTGTAAGGTTAGGCGCAACACTCCACAATTCATCGCCTAGCAGATAATCAAAAAGCACATAATGATTTTTTTGACCGGAAACAGTAAATGTACCGGACGAATAAATTTTAGATGTAAACGAAAGTGAATTTACTCTATTATTCTTCTTTTGTTCGGGTAACTCAGATTCTGATATTCTTAAAACATATTTATTATCCAATAAATACTCCATAAAGCGCTCATGTTTCTTATATATTTCTACCGCTTCCACAGAGATGTTCAATTCTTTCAAAATTATTTTTATTTCCATTGTTTGCAAAAGTGTACCTCTTGTTCATCGAACGTTGCAAAGAAGCTATAGAAAATTTAGTTTTCTTAAAGCATTATAATTATAAGGCTTACAGGTACTGCATTAAGTAACATATGTGTAAAAATAGGACACCATATGTTGTTAGATTTTTCATACACATATATATAACCTATCGCAGACAATGCGTATGAAAGAATAAAAGCAAAGGATGTTGGGAATGTAAAACCAATTATCAAGTGTGCCATTCCAAATAAAAATACAGATAAGAAGTAATATAATAATTTATTTTTGACCATGATTCTAATACTTCTACGAAATATTAACTCCTCCATAATCGGTGCGGCAAAAACCATTATTAACACCCCAAAAATAGTCGATTGCTCAAACGCCGCTAAAGCGGCTTCCTGATTAGGAGCAGAGCCATCTATACCGCCAATCACTATATTAGTACCTATAAAATTCAAGACAAGTGTAATGAGAAACCCTACTAACACAAATGGTATATACCGTTTCAAATGTTTTCCAAATATTTTTATGTCGTTTATTAAGACTTTTCTGAATAGATAAAGCATGATAAATAACATTGGCGTATCAACGATAAACTTTAGCCACATAGGATTTGAAGAAAGCGAGAGTACTAAAGTGTTTACTATGGCATAAGCAATAAATATTACAAAGTAAACAGATTTTTTATAATCATAAAAATCCTCTAAGATGGGCAGCTTAAAAATATTTTTTTTGGTTTTTTCCATAAATATATCCTCTCTGAAATTTTTATGCACTGTCAAAATTCCACGATTAAATCCTCTTGAATTCTTGCAATATGGGGATTTACAAGCTTCTTAACCGTCCCCTTGCACTTTAGCTATGTTTATCTTTACTTCTAAAAGACACAATCGCTGCGACAATATGGCTTAACATGAATACGATATTTGCGGCATAAAAAAACCACAAATCTATTCTAAGTCCGCTATCGCTTACATTGATTAAATTAAACAATGTTGCCATAACACCAATGAGTATAAAAGGAATAACTTTCTTTTTCATGATGTTTCCTCCTTTCCCGTTTTTCTATAGTATTTTTTTGCCAATTCTATAATAATTACCTAACCATAATAATGGATCTAAATCATTAATATTTAATCTTTCAAGCCATTTTACATAAGCCTCTTCAGAATTATCTTCCGGTATTCCCATTTGTATATCAATTTGTTGATTGACTATTTCAGCAAAATAAATACTGGATTCTCCGAATTTACACGATTGTAATACTTTACATTCACTACATCGATACTAACATAATGATCGCTCCAAACCCATTATTTAACAAGTGTATAAATATTGGGCACCAAATATTTTTTGTTTTATCATAAATAAAAGCAAGGCATAAACCAACTAAGGTGTGGGTGAAAATAAACGCAAAAGAGACCGGAAACGTAAAACCGATTGTGATATGTGCAAATCCAAATAATAATGCAGATATAATGTAATATAGTGCTTTGTTTTTAATTATAACCTTTATTGCTCTCCGATACATTAGCTCCTCTAAAAACGGAGCTGCGAATGCGATCACAAAAAACCCAAGAAACGGTGTTTGTGCAAATGCAAACTCAGTCGCTTCTTGGTTTGGAAGGGTTGCATCTCCAAGTATCCAATAGCTTATATTGCTACCTAATATGTTAAAAAACATCAAGCAAACAAGTCCTATGATAATAAATAGAGTGTATCGTTTTTTATTATCTTTAAATAATTTTATATCATTAATCAGTAATTTTCTGAAAAGAAATAATGCTATAAAGAGCATGGGTGTTTGTATTATAAAAGTTAATCTCATCGGATTTGTTGAAAAAACCGATATAATAATGTCAATAATGAAATAAATGGCAAAAAACACCATATATGTAGTTTTTTTGTAATCATTAAAGTCAATTTCTTTATTCATATAGCCACTCTCCTTTTCAAGTCACTCAACTATAAATGATACCCCCGATATAATGCAAGGGAGTAATAGTTGACTTTTGCAAAAATAATCAACCATTACTCCTCAAAAAAGCAGAAGAACCGTCTCTCTGCTTTTTGGTAATTTTTCACAAATTGTAACTACAAGCATAACTGAATTGTGGATTGCTTTATAGATGTTTTGTGTTTTTGAAAAACATCTCGAGCAAAATTGTACATGACAAAAGTCAGCACAAAATGTCGGGTAGGTACAATTCCGCTTTGTTATAATGCCTCACGTTATACAAATATTTATTTAGTGAGGTCAACAAAATGTCGAAGTATCGAATACTGAAAAATACCATTAAAGAATACACGCCAGACTATGCAGATGTACCAATACTATATTCAACAATTGAATATAATAGTAAGAGTTTTGAGGCATTACTTGGCAGAAAACTTAAATCAGGTCCGATACCAATTGTATTTTTTATTGTCACAATTTCTATTGTACTTATTTCAATAATACTTACTGCCTTGTTTGGCAGAGTTGGTATATCAGGGTTTATCGCTTTGTTCCCGGTATTTAGCATCATATTCTTCATGCGTACAACATTAATCGCAGTTGGCGATGAAAGTATGTACATTTATATTATTGAACCTAAACGAGATTCCACATATACTATATATGATAAAATGAGTTTAATGTATGATAAAATAACTAATGTAAAAGTAAAAAAAGGCAAATTCAACACCATTTTGATTCTTTGTTTTTTGATAAATAACAAAAAGTGCAAGCTTAGAATAACTATACCAAATAAAGATAAAAAGCTATTAGAACAATCAGTAAATTTAAAATACTTGTTAGAAAAGTTAGCAAGCAAAGTAAATTAAACAAAGAGGAAAATATTTGTATTCATTGTTTTTATTACCTTTCTTTTCTAATAACAAGCAAGATAAATTAAGCAAAGAGGTAGATATGGCGATAGAATGGCTTATAGTGAACGCTGGACCAGTAATTCGGTATCGTACACAGGTTGAATTACTAAATAAAGATAAACATAAATTGTCTCAAAATTACATGGACGATATTTTAGCATTACCACAAACTCAAAAACGATTAACACTTCTAAGGAATCTTGATTTTAGCAAGGTTCATGGAAGCAACAATATGTATCTAGAAAATGTTCTACCCATGCTTAGTGATTTTGGATTAAATTATGAAATAGATGCTTTCAAAAGTGCGGTTATTAATGTTTCGAATGTTTCTGATATTGTATATAGCAAGGAATACGATAAAATTATAGGATACCCGTTTTTGCTTCGTTCCGGATTTCCAATTGTCGGGATGATTGAATTTATAACTGAACGAGTAAATACTATTTACGACTATACAAAGAATAAAGATTTCGCGATTTATGACAATATTGAAAACCATAAAAGCATGCCAAAAGTATTTCGTAACCGCCCAATAATAAAACCGGACATAGCTTATGGAAGTATGTGCAGACTACCATTAATATATGATATTGTGGCTTTTGCAGAGATATATGACCATGTGTCTTTCGAGATACAAGCGAAAATAGATAACATCATTGAGTATATTATCGCACCTGAATATGATATTGTGGTTGATGTGTATGGAATTTTAGTAGCACCGTCACGAAGGTATTATTCAATGGGTTGGGATTGTAAGAAACCATTTAATGACAATCAAAATTACTCGCACCAAAACATACACCGTTTGTTGCTTTATTCGCGTTTCTCGGTAGCTAGAAAGAGTTCATGGTTTCAAAATGCTATTGATTATCTAATGCAGTATAAAACAGAAAACGGAACTCACATTTTTCCTAAAAACTATCTACAGGAAATAAACAGCAATTGGGTTTTAGGCTCACGTATGTCACTTGCAGAAAACAGAAGAAGCAAACAATACCTAGAAGTTGAATCAACATTTTATATGCAAAAATTGTTAAATAATATATAATACACAGTGAGAAATTAATTTTTATGAAGGAGACCTAAAAATGCAAAATTATGAAAACGCAATTAATATCATGAACGAACGTTTTGGTAAGGACAGCCTTATCGCAATAGCAACAACAGACGAAGAGCGTATATATAATAGAATAGTTGACGCTTATTATGAGAATGGTGCGTTTTATATCACCACGTATGCACTCTCAAATAAAATCCAGCAAATTGAGAAAAATCCGGAAGTCGCAGTCTGTGCTGTTGAGTGGTTCAGTGGACACGGCACAGGAAAAAACCTTGGCTGGGTCTTAGAGCCGCAGAATGCAGAAATCAGATTAAAACTTAAAGAAGCGTTCAAGTGGTATGATGATGCAAACAATGAACAAGACAAAAACTGTTGTATACTTGAGATTCGTCTTACAGAGGGATTGCTCATAAAAGACCACCATGCAATACGTTATCAAATTGATTTTACGAACAAATCTGCACTTCTGAGCGAAAACTGGGGAGAATTCAAATAGGTTTGTGATGTTTACTCAATTGACATGGGTGTTCGTCCGGCATTGTGGTTCAGTCTTTAGCGGAAGGAATGAATTTTAAGATGGATAAAAAATGGATTTCACGTCTTGCAGATGACATAGAGCAAAGACATGGCAAAGAAAGTTTTCGAGGCTTTTATGAATGTAACAAAAATTATTGATTTAAAAAATAATGGCGTTTTAATCAAATCAGATGAACAGCACCTCTATGCTGGTTGTGATGGCACAATATATAAATATCAATTGGGTGAAATGAGCTTAATATCAAGCATAGCTTTGTTTAATGCAAAAAAGACGAATAAGTATAGTACGGTATACTTTTCAATATTTGATGAGTTTATTTTTGTTTGTGAGTTTTGTAATTTGCACATAGTTCAAAAAGAAACAATGCAATTATTATTTTCTGTACGGTTAGGTGAAAACTCATCTTCTGATATTTTAGGAGTAATTGATTTTATCTATCCAAACGCTTATGTAAATATTAGGAATGGTAAAATCGCGATATTTAATGTAAATACACAAGAAATTAAATGGATTGTAGTAGATGAATCTAGTTGTTGGAGCAGTTCGGTCACCTCTGACCGTATATACTACAGCACCACTTATGGAGCATTATTAGAGCTGGAGCGAAATACATTGCGAGAGTTACGCAGAATACAGTTAACAAAAAAGATGAATATCTATGGTGTTGAATGTTATGATGATGCATTATACACCGTTTCGGAAAAAGGCTTTAAGATTGTAGATGTCAAAACTTTTGAAATAAACCAAGAAGAACCTAATGTTTTTAGCAGCACAGAAGCAAGGATGCCCGGTATTATTAATGATACTATAGTCGTAGCTGAATGGAGAAAGATTGCACTTTTTCACACACATACATTATTGTTACTAGATAGGTTTTCTTTTCCTACCGGTTATCATTACATGAGAGAAGCACTTCTGAGCGGTAATAATTTATACGGCAGTGATGAACACGGTATATATCGCTGCACTATATAAAACTACTTTTTTATGATTTTTGAAACATTGGATAATACTATTTGACCCCGAAAGTCATACATTTTGCTTTTGTGTAGACGATTGAACTATGGATTGATGAATTCTGATAGCTTTATAGACAATAAAAAAGTACATTGAGATTTATTTGCGTAAAGTTCAATAATAGTCTATAATAACTAGTGGGGTGAATCATGAGTATAGACGTTTTAATAGATAAAATGACACCTTGTCTAGAAGAAATATTAACAGGAAAAATCTTTCAAACAACATTCTCAATAGCAAAAATTGAAGAACTTGAAGGATTACAGGCAAATGGTTGGAATTTCGACTGGATAGATAAGGAAATGAGTCGTTGTAATGTGTATAAATTACAACTTAATGATGACGATGTTATACAAGGACTGGTAGCAGCAGAAGTAGTTCGTGGAGCTGTACATATACGGTTGGCAGAGAGTGCACCACATAACATAGGCAATAATAAAAAGTATAGTGGTGTAGGCGGACACTTATTTGCTATTGCTATAAAGCTATCAAACGCTATAGGTTTTGAAGGACACGTATTCTTCGATGCAAAAAATATGAAATTAGTCAATCACTATTCAGAAAATTTCGGTGCAAATCGCATTCCTACAAGAATTCATATATACCGAATGGAGATAAACGAGATTAATGCACAGAATTTACTTAAGAACTATACATTGGAGGGTGATTTAAATGTCCGATAATGAAATCAGAGAGCAAACACTAGATGAAGTTGCCGAAGAAGCCGGAGGTTATGTTAGTTATATTCCCGGAAATCCTCTTGTAGTCGATGCTGATTATCGAGCAATGTCAAAATACTGTATAAAAAAAGGAATTAAACCTATGGATTTGACAGATGAAGAATACAGTATGTTTTTATATGATGAACCGTTGGTGTATGCATAACACTAGATCTCAGCCTACCCATTTTGCCATAAACAAACAAGGATTATCCTCGCCCCAAAGTAATGGGAAAACCTCCAATGGTCTAAAACCCATGTTTAAATAAAACAATCGAGTCTTTGCGTAACTTGAGCTTTCTCGCATTTCATCCAGTGTTTTAACAGTAAGAAACTCCACATTATTTTCTTTGCAATAATGCTCACATTGCTCAATAATTCTTTGACCAATTCCCTGCCTATGATAATCGCTCAGAACACCCATAACAAAAATCTCTTCAGTATAAATACTGTGGCTTTTTAATGCCACAAAACCAATAGGCTTTTTATCATCATAAATCGTGTAAAAAGGCATTGTTTTCACCTGTTCTACATAATCAACAATGCTCGCTTCGATACCAAACCAGTCTGGTAAAGCTCTTAAAATATCATTACAAACCTTCGATTTCTTCTCTGCATCAATTTCTTCAATAATTTTTATCAATTTAATCTCATCCTCTTCTTACTTTCTACCCATGTATAGCTGAAAAATAAAGTTCAGTTTTTGATGACCACCGTGTTTAATGATTGCGTTTTTTATTTCATGATAAAGTTTCTCTCGACTATCATCAGGTAAAGCTCTGTTATCAGAATAAGTATCAAGTAGTTGAATATAATCTTCGGCGGTGTATGAACAAGATGCTTTATACAGCTTCATAACAACATCTCTAAATCCATATTGCTCAAGACTATCAAAGCGGAAACCTCTTTGCACCTCAAGAGGCTGCAAAAAATCATCAACAGTCATCTCTGATAAATCTATCGGTCTTTTTGAGTTCATATAATGACTATAGTAGTGTTTGTTATATGCTAACTGCACCTCATCATAAAGCTCATCTTTTTGTTGTGATGCATTATTGCGAAAGAGTGCAAAAACACTGTTATCTTTTAGTAAGTTCATAACTTTTGGACAACCAACACTAGCGTCAACCCAATGAAATGCAGAAGCGGAGTATATTAAATCGTAACTATCATCTTCTAAAGAAGCATCCTCAAATGAAGATGTTATAACACTAAACCCTTTGTATTTCTTGTATTTATCCTTTAGAAACGCTGACATATTAGCTCCCAGCTCAACAGCGGTAACATCATAACCGGCATCGAGAAAAGGTTCTGTTGCTTTGCCTGTACCTGCTCCAATTTCTATAGCTCTCTTTGAAGCATTGCTCCCACAATATTCAAAAATATCACTAAATATCTCATCGGGATAATCCCAGCGAATCTTGTCATAAGTAGCTACAATACTATCGAAATGAACTCTGTTTTTTCGCTCCCACCCGGTTTTATTGGTAGAGATATTTTCTATTTTCACCATTTTACTTTTCCTGCTTTTCGTCTGCTTTTACTCCATACAGCAATATCTTTGTTACGAGCGGACTTCTGTCGTATTGCTTCGTGTTTGTTTTCTGCATAGAGTGCTTCTCGCTGCAACTTTTGGTAGCTCTCCCACCGTTCTGAATCAATTTCACCAAGATCAATTGCTTCTCGTATTATACAACCAGGCTCACTTTGGTGCAAACAATTAGAAAACCTGCAATTACCAAGTTTTTCCTCAATATCTGCAAAAACACCTGAGACAGAATCTTTGATACT
>JAITFS010000061.1 GCA_031281195.1 Oscillospiraceae bacterium | reverse complement strand
AACATCGGGAGAAGTATTGCTCATTGCATCAAGCATCAAGAATGAAATCACAGCCGTATACAGAGTTGCTAAAATTATACAAGCAATCACAGTATATATAAGGATTCGACCGAAGCGATTTTGACGAATTTTACATAACACAGCGTAGAATTGTTTGTGGAACAAGGTAATTATTGCAACAGCAGCGGACACTACCATAATCATTATAGCAATAAACTCCCTGCTCACTGCAAATATGCCTAAAGTGAATACAATCGCACAGAACACCAGTATTGTAATTTTTATTATCATTCGTATATTCGATTTAAAATCTGTAGTATTTTTCAACGCATTTCTCCATACCATTTATGATGGTATTTACTCAAGATAATACAAATAATTATCCTAACTATTATACCGCAGATGAGTTAGCTTGCAAGCTCAAATGAGTGCTTTTTCGGAGAACTCGCTTATGTTATAAACGCTGTAGATATGAGGATTGTAGATAATGCTTACGCTATCCGCTGTTGCAATAATCTAATAAACTCTTGTTTATTCCTTGGCGATATAAGCCATTCTCCCTTAGAACAATTCACTGATATTCTGTCAAAGGATAATCCAGCAGAAGCCGAAGGATTTTTCGTTTCGTATATCATCGTAATATCTTTGTAGGGTATTCGCTTGTTGATACAATAGCCGCTGCGGATACGCAGTGTATCATCTTCTAAAGTGTAATGTGTGTTTAGGTAGATAGGAAAAATGAAGCTCGCGGTGACTATTAAAAAAACTATTCCAATTACCAATGAAGTCATATCATCATACCTTAGACCTATTGCTATTGGCATAACGCAACCTATGACTATTATGAACAAAATAGTCAAGTGAAACCACCAACCGATTTTAGATTTGAACTTCAAGCTTTATGACCTCCAGTATTTAAATTATCTTACTACACCCTAAATGATTTCGCTTGTACACTCTTATGAGTATTTTTCCGTCGTTTTATTGAAATGTAGTATTGCATATACCGCATGTTATGTGAAGTGGAGGCATTTTTATTATAAACTTATTCCGGTAATATACGGATAAAATTAACTTTGCTAACCCTTTTAATAACTATTTGTTGTTTCTTTGAGAGTCCGCTAAAAATGCACTTTAATCTTTCTCCATCTATATACGGCAATAGTTCACGCACAGACTGCATATCTTTCTCTTTTTTATCTTCGCTTTTACGCAATGGATTAATAAGAAGCTTTTGTAGAATGTATATCTCAGGTTCCGGAACTGTAACGTCATAATCTTTGATACTGATAACTAAAGGATATTCGGCAAGCATATTGACTTCTCTTAGAGCAATAGCTACTATTCCAAGACTTGGTATTTTTATATACTGTGGATCACCTTTTCCTATAGCTCTAATGAGAAATTCTATATCAAGTATGCCCTCTTTACTGAATTTGCCAATACCGGTCATTCGACTTTCAGAATAAATAAAACCTTTTTCTCGCAACGACTCTGAAATATTGATGCACTTCTTTGGACGATGTAGATTCCTGTACAAGAAATCAACATCTGTAGTTCTAAGGCTTGATTGGTACTCAGAGTTAAAATAATGTTGATACAAGAGTTCCGCCCATGAACCTACGAGCATAACATGAGATAGCAGTTCCTCTGCTTTAAATGTATCAATAATATCCCAAAACACAAGCTCTTGCTCTATTGTCATAAGTTGCTCTACTCCTTAACTACCTTGCAAATTTCTTTATATTCTAGTTTGAGCCTTTTTAATATATCCTGTAAATGTTTTCTTTCTTCAATTTTGCTCTTTATGCAATCTATTTCTGTAATACAATTACCAATATAAACGGATTTTACTCCGCCTTTTTCTCTATACTGTAAATAATGATACCTTTTCCCGTTTATCGTTTTAACAACAACAGAGCCTTTAGGTAACGCACCAATCTCTCTCAAGTAAGCCTCTTGTCTTTCAAGATTGCGTTGCTTTTCTTCTCTAAGCATACCATATATAACTGTTGACATATAAAACACCTCAAGGGAATATTAACATACATATTACCATAATTCAACAGATTGTTGGTTAGCATTATTTAACCTACAATCGTGCAGCAACCTCAAAGGCAATTTTCGTACACATCTCTCTGAAATCATCTGGCATATTAAACAATAAGCGAGCTTCCCATTGTTCGCAATCTAAGTTATCGGCAGTATAAAGGAATTGGTAAATATCCACATTCCGCAGTTGTGCTAACGCCATAACTGAAGCACACTCCATTTCAACAGTTATACAGCCGGACTTTTTACGTAGCTCCATATTTCGTCGTGTTTCTCGATAGATTGCATCAGTAGTCCATGTTTTTCCATATATAGCTGGGATGCTTAACTCTTGAAGTATATCAAAGGTTCTTTTTGCAGTTTTTACTTCAATAAACTCACCTTCATCTGGTGAAACATAATGATAGCTCGTTCCCTCATCTCGATATGCATGAGTTGGAATGACAATATGACCGTCCGTTATACTATTATCAAGCGAACCACACGAGCCGAAAATAAGAATCTTCTCTCCGCCCATTTCAAGCACTTCCTCAAGAAGTCCAACAGCGACAGGCCCACCGATTGACGACATATAGAATGCGATTTCTTTTCCGGAATACTCTGTCTTATAGATTAAATGTTCAAACCCTGCAACCATACTGCTAATAACTTCTGAATGGTTGTTCTTTAACATTACGTTAAACATTCTTTCTGAAAATGTAACAATAACAGTTTCAGGAAAGCCGTCAATCTTCTTTGTGAAGTTTGATGGTTTAATAATTTCTTCTGTTGTATCATCAAATGTTTTCGTTATTGACATAATAAACCTCCT
>JAITFS010000141.1 GCA_031281195.1 Oscillospiraceae bacterium | reverse complement strand
AATACACCACCAATGATTGTGATTATTAGACTTGAAAGAAAGTCATATATGATTTCAAGAATATTTTTTTTGTGGTTTTCGTGCTGTAATGCACTGTCGCAACTACTACATGCCATGATTTATTCCTCTTTTCTTAAATAAATGTATAATTCCTATGTAAAATCAATCTTTTTATTGAGATTTGCAGTTGACATCACCATTTGTAATATGATACTGTGTGAACACTATAAAACATAAGAAAGGTAAGATACTATTATGAACAAGCCAGTGTGGATTAACAACACAGTCGCAACAATTTGTGGAGCTATTTTCTTTCCCATGGCAGTTATTGTCGCATACAGATTTAACACTTATGCACTTAACGGAGAAATACTAAGCGGTGGCAGATTTTACTGGAGATACCTAGGGTGGACGATTCTTTGTTCAATTCCATTTTTTGGAATTATTTATGCTTTAATAAATGTGAGCAACATTGTTGAAACACGTAACAGATTATGGGAAAAATATAACAATGTACCGGCTCACGAACAAACTGCGGCAAGTGTTTAAGAGCGTGACATAACTACTATAATCTAATCACGGTCAAAAAGATTTGTTATCAACATACCAACTATGATTACCAAACCGCCTAAAAACGTGTAAACTGACATAGTTTCATGTAACCAAAGATACCCGATTAGAGTTGATACAAAAGGAATCAAATACGAAAAGACTGTTACATGAGCAGTCTTTTTCGCTTTTGAAATAGCATATCCCCATGTTAAGTATGCAAAAGCAGCAGGGAAGATACCCATAAACAAAACGACGATATTTACTGTAAGATTTGAGTCAGGCAACTCTCTTATAGCTGTTGGCAAAAATATTAGAGTGCCGATTGTACCTATAATAATAGTATAGGACGTAGCTTCCAGAGCGGTATACTTTCGTGTTAATCCACGAACAACAGCACTATATATACCTGAACAAAGCGCAGCACAGACAATAAGATATAAACCTGACCCCCAATAAAAGCCTGTATCATGAACCAGTGTAACTACTGCTAATCCACATATACCAACAAACATTCCAATCCAGCAAAGCGTTTTTACTTTTTCTTTAAAAAATATTCTGGTTAAAATAAGTGTAAAAATTGGGGATGATGCAATTATAAAGCTGCTAACCCCTGCTGATACAGTAACTGAACCTGTGTTAAAAAGGAAAGAATACAAGAATACACCTGATGCTCCGCTAAGCATAAACAAAGGTATATCTTTAAGTTTTGGTAAGTTAATTTTCTTAATAATACCAATAATAATTAAAGTAACAGATGCAGTAACAAAACGCAAAACCATAAGTGAAACAGGGCTGTAGTGTTGCAAGGCATATCTTGTGGCAGGAAATGCAGATGCCCAAAGTAATACAGCAATCATTGCTGATAGATATGTTAATACTTGTTTTGTTGGTTTTTCAGACACGTTCGTTACCTTCTATAATAAAATTTGAGTTTTCTTTAATGTGAAAATGATTAAAATATCTATTCTCCATTGGAATCCACTTTTTTATGTAGTTCTCTATCAAAAGTGGACTGCGTTTTTTTAAGCGGTTTAATTGCTCGGTTTCGCTAATTTGCATAAATACTGTTAAATCGTATTTAAACTGCTCGGTAAAATAAGGATGCATACTATATACACCCTCAATTATAGTAAGATTCGTTGGTATTAGTGTTACAGGCTCTGTTAGCTTCATGGTTTTGCAACAAAAGGGTCTATATGAAAAAGTCTTGCCGGATTTTAAGTTTGCGATTATTTCTGTATTAAATCTTTCGTAATCAATGTTTCCACCAATTTCAGAGTAACGCTCAGGTGTTCTTTGCTCGGGTCGCAAAAAAAAGTCATCCATTGTTACTAAGTTGCAGTTGTATTTTCTAGATAAATCTGCGGCGAGTGTAGATTTTCCTGCCGCAGACATACCATCAATCGCTAATGAGGAGTGTTCTGATTTAGGCTGTTTTAATAAATCATCAATTTGTTGCAATAGAGCTTTTATCATTGTTTACGCTCAATAGCACGTTTTGCTGCTGCAACTATATCTGATGCAGTTAGCTCGTACTCTGTTTTTAACCAATCCTCTGTGCCAACCTGACCGAATCTGTCCTTAACTCCAACCATTTCGATTGGAACAGGACGTACAGCCGAAGCCGCTTCTGCTATTGCAGAGCCAAGTCCGCCAACTACATTGTGGTTTTCCGCTGTAACAAAAGCACCGGTTATTCGAGCGCAGTTGTCTATAAGCTCTGTGTCAATCGGTTTCCATGTGAACATATCAACAACTCTTGCAGAAATTTTATCAGTTTGCAAAATCGAGGAAGCTTTTAACGCTTCGTACACCATTATTCCACTTGCGAAAATTGTTACATCATTACCATCAACGAGAGTATTTCCACGTCCGATATGGAAGTTTGACCCCTCCTTATATATAGAAACCGCATTTTTACGTGCCATTCTTATATAGTAAACACCTTTTAGCTTTGCGAGTTGTCTTAAAAGGTCTTCGAGGATAACATTATCACAAGGTTCAATAAGAAAAATATCTGGTATTGACCGCAAAACACCCATGTCTTCAAACGGCATGTGTGTGCCGCCATTGTATGCTGCAGTCACACCGGGGTCTGTGCCAACTATGCGTACATTTTGCTGTGCATAAGCAGCAGAAATCATTATCTGGTCGCAAACACGGCGGGAGGCAAAGCACCCAAATGAGTGTGCAAACGGAATCTTACCCATAGCAGATAAACCGGCAGCAATACCAATCATATTTGCTTCGGCAACACCGCAGTTTATGGCTCTGTCAGGGAATCTTTGGAAAAACGGTTTCATTCCTGATGAGCTTACAAGGTCGGCATCAAGTGCCATGATATTTTCGTTAGAAAGTGCAAGGTCAATAAGTGTTTCGCAATATGTTTCACGCATCATCTTAGGATTTTTTTCAAAAAGCTCATGTACTGTAAACATTATGACACCCCCTTATTGTTCTTGCTTGCGAGTTCCCGTACATATTCAAGCTGCTGTGCCGCATCGTCTATAGCTTTATCTATCTGCTCCTGTGTGAAGTTCATGTGGTGGTTTGCTGCGACACCCTCTGCAAACTCACAGCCATAACCCTTAATTGTATCAAGCACTATCACGCTTGGAGCGTCAGTATACCGCTTAGCATCAATAATTGCTGCTTTTATAATTCCGGGGTCGTTTCCGGGAATAGTCTGTGCATGCCATCCAAAGGCTTTGAACTTTTCAGCAATATCACCCATATCAAGGATGTCTTTTGTAAATCCGTCGAGCTGCTGCTTATTCCAGTCAACAAATGCAATCAGCTTGCCAAGCTTATGAAATGAAGCAAACATCGCACCCTCCCAAACTTGACCCTCGTTACACTCACCGTCACCAAGTATAAGGTATGTGTAATTGTCGATGTTATCTAATCGGCAGCCAAGAGCAAGACCAATAGCAGTTGACATACCTTGACCGAGTGAGCCTGTTGTCATATCTATCCCCGGGGTTTTGTGCATATCACAATGACTCGGTAAACTGCCGCCGCCTTGATTTAACTCAAGCAAAACCTCTTTTGGGAAGTAACCACGTAAACAAAGCGTTGAATAAAGAGCAGGCCCTGCATGTCCTTTTGACATAACAAGTCTGTCTCTTTCTCTCCAGTTTGGATTTTTCGGGTCGCTTTTTAGTTCGCTACCATAAAGTGCAGCCAAGGTTTCAATGATAGACATTGCTCCACCAACGTGACCAAACCCTATGTTTGCAAAGGTTTGCAGTGTCACAAGGCGAATCCCTGCTGCTACAACTCTAAGGTCTTGTGTGTTATTATCATTACTCATAATGTTCTCTCCTTAAAACATCAATTTCTCTGTTAGATATTTTACTAAATCAACAATTTGAATACGCTCCTGCTTCATTGTATCTCTGTCACGGACAGTTACTGCATTATCATTTTCCGTGTCAAAATCATAAGTTAAGCAAAATGGTGTACCTATTTCGTCTTGTCTTCTATATCGTTTACCAATTGAACCACTATCATCAAAATCTGTCATAAAGCTTTTTTGCAATGTTGTAAAAACTTTTTCTGCTGATTCTGATAGTTTTTTTGATAAAGGTAAAACAGCACATTTATACGGTGCAAGAACCGGGTGCAGATGCAACACTGTACGAACATCGTTTTTCTCTGCATCAACAACCTCCTCATCGTAAGCATCCACAAGTATAGTTAATAGCAAACGGTCAACTCCAAGCGACGGCTCTACTACATAAGGAATATATTTTTTGTCTTTCTCCTGATCGTAATATTCCATGTTTTCGCCTGAGTGTTCTTGATGTGCTTTTAAGTCATAGTCAGTACGGTCGGCAACACCCCAAAGCTCACCCCACCCAAACGGGAATAGATACTCAAAGTCTGTTGTTGCATTTGAATAATGCGAAAGTTCTTCTTTATGATGGTCACGTAAACGTAGGTTTTCATCTTTTATACCAAGTGATAAAAGCCAATCATGGCAAAACTTTCTCCAGTAAGAAAACCATTCAAGGTCAGTTCCCGGTTCGCAGAAAAACTCAAGCTCGAGCTGTTCAAACTCACGAGTGCGGAAGATAAAGTTACCGGGGGTTATCTCGTTTCTAAAGGATTTTCCAATCTGGCACACACCAAAAGGAATCTTCCTTCTGGACGAACGCTGAATATTCTTAAATTGCACGAATATTCCTTGTGCTGTCTCGGGACGTAGATAAATCTCAGTTGCGGTATCTTCATTTACACCTTGAAATGTTTTAAACATCAAGTTGAACTTTCGTATATCCGTAAAATTATTTTTGCCACAATGCGGACATGGAATCTCTTTCTCACGAATGTACTTCATTAATTCATCTTCTGTTAAAATGGGAATATCTACATCGGTTATTTTGTTTTCATCATTCCAATCTTCAGCAAGCTTATC
>JAITFS010000100.1 GCA_031281195.1 Oscillospiraceae bacterium | reverse complement strand
GCGATAAACCATTATTATCCGATGAGTTATTCCGATATTATCTTTGAAAACGCCAGAGAGTTTGACCTCGAGCCGGAGTTGATATTTGCTGTCATTCACGCAGAAAGCCGTTTTAGAGCTAATGCCAGGTCTCCTGTTGGTGCCAGCGGTTTAATGCAAATCATGGAGGACACGGCAAACTGGATTGCACCGATGGCAGGAATAGACGATTTTAACTACAGCGAACAAATTATGGACCCGGAGATAAATATTCGGCTTGGTAGTTTTTATTTAAGAATGATGTTAAACCGCTTTGAAGACCTCACGGTTGCTCTTAGTGCATACAATGCAGGTAGTGGTAACGTAGGCAATTGGCTTAATAATCCCGAGTACAGCAGTGATGGGGTAACGCTTGATTATATCCCATTTGCAGAAACCCGAAACTACATAGAAAAAGTAGAAAGAAACATGGACATATACAGGACTTTGTTGAACATAACGAGTATTTTTAGATGATACAATTTGATGAGTATAAGCAAAAAATAAATACACTAAAACCAGTGCTTGATAGCTTAAAAACTGCTATGAAGCTTGATGATGCTGCGGTTGAATTAAAAAGCCTTGAAGCAGAGAGTGCAAAAGACGGATTTTGGAATAATCTTGAGAACTCTCAAAAAGTTTTGCAAAAAATAAAACAATTGCAAAACAAGCAAACAGTATATGAAAAGCTTGATAATTCTTGGAGTGATTTGTTTACTCTGTGTCAAATGGGAGCAGAAGAAAACGACGAAAGCCTACTGACAGAGATTGAGGATGGATTATCAGCATTTACAAAAGCACTTGAAACTGCAAGGCTGGAAACACTTTTATCAGGAGAATATGACAATAACTCTGCGATAGTTTCATTTCATGCAGGAGCAGGTGGAACAGAAGCGCAGGATTGGGCGCAAATGCTTTATCGTATGTATACACGTTGGGCAGAGCGGCACGGTATGAAGTACAAGATTCTTGACTGGCTTGACGGTGAAGAAGCAGGTATGAAATCAGCATCTATCCAAATAGATGGTGACAATGCTTATGGGTTGTTAAAAAGTGAAAATGGTGTACATCGCCTTGTGCGGATATCACCATTTGACTCATCAGGACGTCGCCACACATCATTTGCCGCAATTGAAATTGCACCGCTAATATCCGATGATGTTGCACTTGAAATCAAAAGCGAAGACCTAAGAGTTGACACATTTCGTGCTTCGGGAGCAGGCGGACAGCACGTGAACAAAACTGAAAGTGCCGTGCGTCTAACGCACCTGCCGACCGGACTTGTTGTCGCATGTCAAATGGAACGCAGCCAGCACCAAAACAAAGAAGTAGCAATGCGAATGTTACGTTCTAAATTACTTGAGATTAAAGAACGTGAACACCTAGATAAAATCAGCGATATAAAAGGTGAGCAAATGAAAATAGAGTGGGGCAGTCAGATACGTAATTATGTCTTTATGCCCTACACACTGGTAAAAGATACCCGCACAAATTACGAAGAAGGCAATGTAAACGCAGTAATGGACGGCGAAATCGACGGGTTTATTGAGGCGTATTTGAGTAGTTAGGAGATTATGAATGAAAAGATATATATTTCGTACTATTTTTATATTATTAGTTTTATTAATAACTACAATCTATTTAATTGGGTGCAAAGAGAACATAGATGACGACAACGATACACCTGATTATATATATTACCCTGACGATTCTCAGTTCCCATTACCGACTGGAGCTGCATGGTCTGACAATATTACTGTTGCAGGAGAAATGTTTTATTTTACTACCATGCCTGATGAATATGAAGAGGCGGAGTTTATGTCAAACAGTATTTATTCATCAGAAATAAACTTCCATAATGTGAGTAAATTACCGAACTATTCTGTAAAAAATGACATACCAATAGATGCTGAGGAAGGATATACTCGTATTCAAGAAATGATTGTTGACGAAGCCGGTAATATATGGGTTGCTGAACGAGGAGAGTACTATTATTTTCCGGACGATATTGCTGAAAATGATCCGGAGCGTTGGCATTCACGGATAATTGTGAAAAGCTTGATACGTGTACGAGAGCTTGATAACACCGGCGCTGAAGTATCGGCTTTTGATGTCAGTAATACGTTTGCAAATATAGAGTTTTTTAATGTAACTGCATTTGCAATTGATAGTAACGGTTTGTTTTATATAGGATCAAGTAAATCAATATATGTCTTTGATAATAACGGCAATCATCTATTTACAACTGATGTAGACTGGGTTGAAAGATTAATTAACACACCGGATGGAGCAGTTGCGAGTCTTGGTTGGGCAGGGTCTGTCAGAGCACTTTTTGTCATAGATGTTTCACAAAGAGGTATCGGAGAAACAATAAACTTACCTATAGGTGCAAACAGAGTATTTTCCGGAAATGATGAATTTTCATTTATTTTTACCGGAGATGTGGGCATATACGCTATTGATAATATCACAGGAAATGTGATATTACTACTCAACTGGATGGATAGTAACCGAATATACGATGATTTGAATAATATTACTTTATTATCCGATGAACGTATCTTTACTACTCATAGAAATCGAAATAGTGATAGTTCGGTTTTGGCGATTACAATATTCTCAAGAGTTCCTCATATTGAGCGTCCTGACATAACTGTTCTTACTCTTGCGACATTCAATTTTCATCACGATATGTGGAATGCGGTTGTAGAGTTTAACAATACGAGCACAACACACCGCATCGAAGTCAAAGATTATTCAGGCTCAAACCCTGGTGAAATTACCATTGGAGATGACTATTGGGCAGGCCTTATGCGTCTTTCAACCGAGATTATAACAGGAAACGCTCCCGATATAATCGACGTTTCAAGACTGCCGGTTAATCAATACATCGCAAGAGGCCTACTCTTAGATTTATATCCTTTAATTGATGCCGACCCTGACTTAAACCGTACTGACTTTCTCCCCAGTATTCTAAGAAATATCGAGGTTGATGGTGGTTTATATAGAATATTCCCGTTCTTTTTCATTGATACAATGGTAGGGAATCCCTCACGTATCGGCAGTTATCCGGGTTGGAATATTGATGAGTTTGTCGCTGTTGTGAATGCAAACCGGGATTTAGATTTTCCTTTCGGAATGGGATTTACAAAACAAGAACTACTATTCACATTGGTTTTATATAACATAGATAGCTTTATCGATTGGCATACCGGGACTGTTTTCTTTGATAGTGACGAGTTTATCTCAATTTTAGAGTTTGCAAACACACTCCCTGATACATTTCATTGGGGTGATGATATAACCGATGTTGGGCTTATGAGAAGTGGGCAGCAAATCATTAGAGGAACAAGTTTAACTAATTTTAATGAGTACCTGATGTATCAGGCACTTTTTGGTGGTGAGCTTGTATTTAAAGGATTTCCCGAGGAAAATAGAAATGGAAATACAATCGGACCTAGTACAAGCTTTGCAATCACTACAAATTGTAGTGATGTCGAAGGTGCTTGGTCATTTATTCGCTCTTTTCTTATGCCTGAGTGGCAAGACGACCATTACTCGATGGGTTTTCCGACCAATCAACACGCTTTTGACATAAGACTACAAGAAGCAATAGAAGGTAGTGACCGTAATCCGGTTTCTATGGGTTGGGAGGACTTCACGGTTCGTTGGACACCTTTAACTCCTGAAGATGTAGATTTGATTCTGGCTCTAATCGATTCACTACACGGTACAGTCGGGCGTGACCAGGCATTATTTGATATAATCAGCGAAGATGCAGCCCGTTATTTTAACGGACAGGCAACAGCTAGAGATGCCGCACGAGTAATACAAAACCGTATTTCTTTATATGTATCAGAAGCAAGCTGAATTTTATAATTAATAATTAATAATTAATAATGAGTAGAATAGTGAATAAGAAATAGTAAAAACATATTTAGTAAAAACATATTTAGTAAATATAGCTTTACTTAATCAACAAAATGTGCTACACTATAATCATCATGAACTTTTGGAGGTGACTATAGTGTTTTTTGGGCGAGAAAATGAGCTGGCGACATTAAATAAGCAATACAATAATAATACTTTTTCATTTGTACCTATTTATGGTCGGCGACGAGTGGGAAAAACACAACTAATCGAAGAATTTATTCGTAATAAAAAAGCAATATTTTTCACCGCTGTCAATAAAGCCACATATAAAAATAACCTAGAATTATTAAGTAAAGCAATATTTGAAAATAACGAAAATGTTCCTATTTACAGCAGTTTTTCTGATGCATTAGATGGCATCTATGCACTTGCACAAAAAGAAAAGTTGATTTTTGTAATTGACGAGTTTCCATACTTTGCACAATCAAATGAAAGCATTATATCAATTTTGCAACAATATATTGATTTAAAATTTCTCAAAACAAACATGATGCTAATACTTTCAGGTTCTTCGTTATCCTTTATGGAAAATCAAGTAATGGGTTATCAAAGTCCACTATATGGCAGAAGATCAGGTCAAATAAGGCTATTACCAATGAATTTTCAAACAGCACGTGAATTTGTGCCAAATTTATCAAAATATAACCAAGCCGTGGTATATGGGGTCACTGGAGCAATTCCTAAGTATCTATCTCTATTTAATGATAGTTTATCTCTAACTGAAAATATCAAAGGTCAATACTTTGACCGAAATGCTTACCTTTTTGAAGAAACAACAAATCTACTCAAGCAAGAATTTATGGAACCAGCACTATATCAATCAATTATTACTGCTATTGCTACAGGTGCTTCCCAAATGAAAGATATCCAAAATAAGGTCGGTGAAGAAAGCAGTACAGTAGCAACCTATATAAAATCACTACTCGAGACTGGTATTATAAAAAAAGAAATACCTGCTATGGATAAAGAAGGCAGTCGCAAAACTATATATCGGCTCCAAGATGGAATGTTTCGTTTTTGGTATCGTTTTATATATCCTAATGTATCCCTTATTTCATTAGACAAAGGAGAAATAGTGTACAACCGTATAGAGTCGCAGATTAATGATTTTATGGGAGAAGTTTTCGAGAAACTATGCATCGAATATATGTGGTATACCTATGATAAACTACCTTTTAAGTTTCAAAACATCAGCCGTTGGTGGGGTAACAATCCCGATTTGAAATCGCAAATAGAGATAGATTTTATTGCATATAATAATGAGAATGAACAAGCGATTTTTGGTGAATGTAAATGGCGAAATGAAAAGATTGATAAAAAAACAGTTGAACAGTTAATTGAAAAAACTAAAATGTTTTACCGATTTGAGGAAAAGCATTACTATCTATTTTCAAGAAGTGGATTTACATCCAGTGCGATAAAATATGCTGCAAAACAAGCAAATATTCAATTGATTGAGTTTAATGATATGTTTTGATTTCTAATCAAAACATATCATTAATAATAAATTTGTGCTGACAGTGTTATATTATAGCAAAACACAACAAGCTTGTACCAAAAAATACAAGCTTGCAATTTAGAAAATTATTAATTATTAATTAATCTACCCAAGCATACCCAGTATTCCCTTAGATTGTGCGTTGGCTTGGGCGAGGACAGCGGTTGAAGATTTTTGTAAAATACTTTTTGCAGTTAGCTCTGTCATCATTTTTGCCATGTCGGAATCACGAATACGACTTTCTGCAGCAGTTGCGTTTTCTGCTTGAATATCAAGTGCCTGCATTCTAAACTCAAGGCGGTTTTGCATTGCTCCAAGCTCTGCACGCTGCATTGATACGTCGTTGATGGCATTGTCGATATCATCTATTGCGGAAGAAGCGGCAGCACTACTTGCAACATTTGCATCTGTAGCGGCATTGTACTCATCACCCTCAAAGCCAAGTAACTCACCGGCTGTCATAGAGCCGATGTTCACATCCGTTGTGTCCTCAGCGTTTGGACCGGTTTGCAATGTCATAGGGTCTTGTGAACCGTCAAGCACTTTCATGCCGTTAAATTCGGTTGTGTTTGCTGTATCATCAATCTCTCTGACGATATTTTCAAACTCACTTTGCATTGCTGCACGGTCTACATTATCATCGTTTGTACCACTTGCTGATTGAACTGCAAGCTCACGTGTGCGTTGTAACATACCGTGAATTGATTGCAAACCACCCTCAGCAACTTGAATCATAGAAATACCGTCTTGTGTATTTCTTGATGCTGTGAGAGTTCCGATGATTTGCGTACGCATTTTTTCGGAAATCGCAAGTCCCGCCGCATCGTCAGATGCACGGTTTATTCG
>JAITFS010000224.1 GCA_031281195.1 Oscillospiraceae bacterium | reverse complement strand
CGCTGAGAACGTAACTTCATCACGCTTACTAGCTGCTTTGTTTGTTTCGCTTGCAGGCTTAGTAGATTGATACGCTCTGACAATATTCGGATTTGTTATTGGGTTGATTTTCATTGTTCCATTTCCTTCCATGAAGGGGTATTTTTTACTATAGATAAACGTGTTTTATCTTATACTTCATATATCGTTAGTTTCCCAATAATTATTAGCGTTTTTAGCAAAATTATTATTATTTTGATCCAATCTTTGCAGAACCTTTGATATTTGGCTCATCCTTGTGTTCTTGTTTTGGTCTTGAACTGCTGCTACTAGAGGTTTTTTTGTCAATTGTTGAGGCGACTTTGCTCATACATTCTTTACACATTCTGCCTGTGTTAATTGGCTTTTTGCATACCTCGCAGAACAAGATTCCATCTCCGTCAACACTGTCTATTATTAGTCTGCCTTCTTTTAGTAAATGTATGATGTGTTGTTTAGGTACTTCTGTTTCTTTAGCGATTTTATCAATATTCGAGTGTTTGTTTTCGTAAATATACTCTCTTACTGTAATAAAGTCTCTGTCGATTTGTTCATTACATGCGGGGCAAATCCTTCCTCCAAGGCTGGTAAATGGTTTTCTGCAAAATGTGCATTGTACGAATGTCATAGCGTAACCCTCCAACGATTATCAATATGTTTTATCATAACAGAAAATTGTAAATATGTAAACTAGAAAATTAAGGTGGTTTACAAGGTAATTTCATGTAATAAAGTGCTGTAAGTGTCTTGCTGTTTTGTATTATTACCACTCAGAAAAAGATATAATTTATAATAATGCCGTATATTCTCTGCCAGAGTACATGATTGCACGAATATCTACTATATTATTTTCTTCATCTATTACAAAGAATATTGTATAGTTGCGGACAAATAACCAACGATACCCTTTTTCTCGTAAAACATCATCTTGTACAAAAGAACAACGTTGTGGCATGAGAGCTAATGATAAAGTTTTCACCATGATTTCATCGTAATAACGCCTGGCTATATTAGGAGAAAAGTTGCTCAGGTACTCAATAACATCGCTTAAATCATCTTCAGCAGTCTCTGAAAATACGACATTATACTCTTGCATTTAACAGTTCCTCCAGTATTTCTCTTTTTTCTGAAAAAACAATTGATGCATTACGTTTTTCATTTAGTAATTGATTTTCAGCATTTTCAAGCTTATTACAAAGTTCTTGTCGCACCAATTCGATTTCTTCTTGTGTAGGTGGTGAAATTTTAATTTTTGAAGTTATCATAATTATCAAGCTCCCTTCCTTTATAAATTAATTTTGTCATGTATAACTAATTCTGTCAATAGTTACTCTGATTTTAGTTTATATCATTTACAAAATAAATGTTACACTTCTGATTGTTAAGTTTGAACATTATTTATTACAACATCTGATTTTTGAGCTAAGGAAGCAGGTTTTGTGACTTTGAGCATTAACACAACACTTAAAATTGATATAAAAGTAGCAGGAATTAAGAGCAACCATGGGTTAGGATCTGCTCCTGTAGTATCTAAGATTTCAATAAAAATAATACTAGTTGTGTTAAATGCAATATGACCAATTATCGGAATCCATAAGTTGCGATAACGTAAATATACAAAAGCAAATGCCACACCTATAACAAATGCATATAAACTTTGTAATAGATTAAAATGAATTACAGCAAATAGTGCGGCACTAACGAGTATAGCTATCCATTTTGGCATCCATTGTAATAACCTATTGAGTATAATTCCACGTGATAGCACTTCTTCCATAATGGGAGCTAGTATACCTATACTGAGAATTTGCATTAATAAAGTGCCTGAACCTAAAATGTCAGCAACTTCTATATATGTTGGAAAGAATTGATCAATGTCAATAAAACCAAGTATTATTGATACAATAATATTAAAAGAAATAAAAGAGAGCAGTGTAAGAACTACAGGAGTTACTTTGAGTTTTGCGTTTTCGTACACATAAAGCTTCTTTTTCATTATTACCCAGATGGGAATAAATACGCAAGAACATAAAACATTAACCATTAAAACTATTGCTAAACCTTGTTCGATTTGAAATGAATTTATTGCAGCTATTAGCATGTCACCTTCTAATCCATCGCGAATGATATAAACTAACGTAATGACAAATATAAGTAAGAAACTTGAAATAAATGTTATACCCAGCCAAATTAATAACGGATATATTGCTCTCCATATATGCCGGAGAATTGAGTATTTCTGCATTTTTATCACCTCATAAACTTATTTTTTATTTGATAGTAACATATTATATCTGTAACGCTATTAAAATACTGTGATATTTTCATCACCCTCAATAACACCTTGTGTCATCAAGGTATAACGAGGGTTTTTTTGGTGGGCCTTCACGGATTCGAACCGCGGACCGACCGGTTATGAGCCGGTTGCTCTGACCAGCTGAGCTAAAGGCCCCCAGGTGCAAGCAATAATTTAACATTTAGATAAACATTTGTCAATATGATTTCCAAGAGATTTTAGCTATGGCATGTTATCTTGTAATAATCTGTGTAAAAATCAGTAAAATATTTATGTTCATTGAGCGAAAAATATAGTATAATCATCCGTGTTAAAAGTAACCTCGTCTAAAGAAGAGGAATCTAGGAGGAAAACATAAATGGCAGAAGCTAACTATAACCCTTATGAAAATGCGCAAAAACAATTTGACGATATAGCTGAATCTCTGAATCTCGATGCCGGAATGAGAGAGTTTCTTCGTCAGCCGATGATGGAACTACACTTTACTATTCCGGTAAAAATGGATGATGGAACCACAAAAACATTCAATGCATTTCGCATGAAGCACAATACCGCCAGAGGTCCGGCAAAAGGCGGAATCCGTTTCCATCCTCATGAAACAGCAGACACAGTACGTGCGCTTGCAACATGGATGACATGGAAGTGCGCAACTGTTGATATTCCGCTTGGTGGTGGTAAGGGTGGTATAATTTGCGACCCACCTTCACTTTCGCAAAACGAGCTTGAAAGGCTTTGCAGAGGATATGTCCGTAAGATATGGACTCAAATAGGGCATGAAATGGATATACCTGCACCCGATGTCGGTTCAAATGCTCAATGTATGCTGTGGATGATGGACGAGTATGAAACCATCACCGCCGGTCACTACCCCGGCGTGATTACCGGCAAACCTGTCGGTATGGGTGGTTCACTCGGCAGAAAAGAAGCCACCGGTTATGGTTGTATTTATGTGTTAAAGGATTTACTGCGTGTGATCAATTGCCCAATCGGCTCAACAACTGCGAGCATACAAGGCTTTGGAAATGTTGCCGAACACGCCGCACACATGTATACCAATCTCGGTGGTAAGGTCATAGCAGTATCATGCTGGAATCAAGCAGACAGCAAGGCATATACCTTCAAAAAAGCCGATGGGTGTGATATTTCAGAGCTTACAGAAATAAAAGACCAATATGGTAGTATTGATAAGGATAAAGCCATTGCATTGGGTTATGAAATGTTGCCGGGAGACGCGTGGATTAGCCAAGATGTTGATATTTTAATACCTTGTGCTTTGGAAAATCAAATAACTCCGTCAGTTTTCCCAAGCATTTCAAAACAAGTTAAAATAATATTGGAAGGTGCAAACGGGCCGACAACTCCCGATTGCGACCCGCTCATTAAAGATAGAGGTATTATATTACTGCCGGATTTCCTTGCCAATGCTGGTGGCGTTACATGCAGTTATTTTGAGCAGGTTCAAAACAACATGAATTACTATTGGGGTAAGGATGAGGTTTTAGAAAAACTCGAATACGCTATGGTAAAAGCATTCCGTGCAGTATATGACGTAGCTCAAGAGAAAAATGTATATATGCGCGATGCTGCATATATCATTGCCATAAACAGAGTAGCGGATGCAGTAAAGCTTCGCGGCTGGTTATAACAAGAAATCAAATAAGCCTGCGCTGTGCGCAGTCATTAAATCAAGCGTTTCAAAGCAGAGAAGCGGAGTTATAACACGCACGTTATTCCATTTGCAATTAAATACTCTTTTAATTCCTTGACTGTATATTTTTTATCAGTTCTTGGCGAATAAAGCATACTGCTAATGATTGCAGCTTCTGCTTTTGTTTCTGTAAAGATTTCTTTAAGGTGCTCGGGCTTACCTGCTCCACCTGATGCTATGAGCGGTACAGAGACAGCATTACCTGCTTTTCTCATAAGTGGAATATCATAACCCGACATTGTTCCGTCTTTATCAATACTATTAATGCAGATTTCTCCGGCTCCAAGGTCTTGCCCACGTTTTATCCATTCAATTGCATCAAAACCTGTAGCTGTTCTTGCACCATCTATGTAGACCTCATAACCACATTTCATTTTTTCATTTTTTAACACTTGTGTAGACAGCATGATAACATCTGATCCAAAAGCTTTTACACCATCAGCGATTAACTGCGGATTTCGCACTGCCATTGAGTCGATGCTGACTTTATTTGCTCCCGCTCTTAGAGCATTGTTAATATCATCAACAGTTTTGATTCCTCCACCTACAACAAATGGTACAAAAATATTATCCGCAACTTTTTTTACAGTTTCTATATCAATGCTACGTTTCTCAGCACTTGCCAGTATATCAAAGAATATAATTTCATCAATCTGTGCTTTACTCATTGCGATTGACATTTCCTCTACACAAGATACATCAATATTATCTTGAAACTTAAGAGCCTTTGTTACTCTTGCGTTTACTACATCAAAACATACTATTAGCTTTTTTACTTGCATTTAGTTCTTCTTTCTTAGATTGATTTTGACTTTAGCAGGCTAAAGCATAAATATTTTATCACTATTTTTTCCAATAATCAATCGTTCAAATGTAAAACTTAAAATCAGATTGTATAATTCAATCTGATTTTAAGTTCAGGTGTAAAAAAAGTTATTTTTTTACACCTTTTTTACAGGAATCCATATTTCGCTGTAGTAGTCGTCGCTATTTGTGTCACCGCATGAATACATCTCAATATTTATATTACCGTCAATGTCGTATTCCTTGCAATTGGGTACCCATTGCCCCCAAATTTCGCTGTTTACATCTTGAAGAGCTTTTGGCATTGCGCCCTTAACCGGGAATACTGCCCATGTTTTCGCAGGGATTTCCTTTTTTGTAAACTTATCAGGTACATTTTCTTTACCCTCAATAGAATCTGCTATCATGTAGTTAAATAGCTTGCTATTAGTGTTGTGGTCAAAGCATATACCAAATTGACCGTTTACAAACTGACCGTCTCCGCTTCCGAAATG
>JAITFS010000169.1 GCA_031281195.1 Oscillospiraceae bacterium | reverse complement strand
AATTCCATTAAAGCTATTCTGTTTTGTGCTTTATACTTTTGATTTGCATTTTCTATTCCATATTCCATTTCAGCTAGTGTTATACTTGAGATACAGAACCCATTACCCTTGTTTTGCTTGAGTTTTTCTATTACACTAGGAAACTTCTTCTTAATTATGAAAATGCACATGTTTGTATCAAATATATACACTAAATTCCTTCTCTCTCTTGATCATTTCCTTGATTTCTTTCTTCCGACATGAAGTCCTCAGAAAAACTATTTAGACCATGTAAAAACACTTCCCAATCCTTATCTATTGGAAACAACATTACAACTTCACCTACTTTTTGAATATAAACACTATTTCCTATAAATTGGTGTTCTTTTGGAAGCCTTACAGCTTGACTTCTTCCATTTACAAATAGTTTTGCAGTTTGCATTTAACCCACCACCTTTACTTATATATACCACGATATATACCGTGTGTCAAGTGTGTATTTTATTATTTACTTAAATTTCGAGCAACACTCTGCCTATGTAATAATCGCTGTAAATATGAGTATTGTAGATAATACTATAACATGCTGAAAGTCTTATGATCACAGTTTATTTCAGCGTGTGCGCCATAAGGGATAATGAATGTTGGCGATGTATGCCCAAAATTCATGTTGCACATTATGGGTATATCATTAGATCCAGTTTCCTCACGGATAACAGACAGCAGTATTTCATTATACTCATTATAATAGGTATTATTATATGGCTTTCCAATAATAATGCCGTTTAATTTCTGTAGTATACCCATACTACCATAATTCCTGAACCATCGTCTATAATACGTTGGCGAAGGCTCTTCTTCGCTGGTTTCTAAAAACAAAATAGCATTATCCCATTTTTCGAGAGGTGGAAATATTTCAGTCCCCTTGCACATTTCCAGCACTTCAATACAACCACCATTCAAATGTCCACTTGCTTTACCTTTGCCCTGTAGAAGTTCAAACCCATCAGTTGGTGTAAAAATCCGCTTTTGTGTACGCGTTAACTCCTCATCTGCCCATGTGACATACTTGCTTGCATACTCAAAGGAGGGATTTATCAACCCAATTGGCTCATCGCTAAACAAAGTTTTTTCAACAGTCATTTTTGTGTACGGGTGTATACTTACGTTTTCTGAGAACTCGCATAAAACACTTGTACCATAAAAGGTACTGAGTCCGGCATGTAAGCAAATTAAGTGCGTGACAGTAGTATCGGAAAAGCCCATAAATACTTTCGGATTTTTCCTAATAATCTCAAAATTTATGAAAGGGAGTATTCGGATGGACTCTTCGCCACCGATGTTTGAGATAATTCCTTTAATCTGCTTATTCTCAAATGCCCACATTAAATCATCTGCACGTGCTTTTGGGTTATCATAAATCCATTTACTATCTTTTAACGAATTAGGCGTAGGAACGACATGCAGACCAAAATCATTTTCAAGTCTCGATACTCCCAATTTGTAGCGATGCAAGAAATCTCCTGCGCTTCCTGAAGACAAGCTAATAGTTGCTACAGTATCGCCTCTTTTTAACTTCATCGGATGGATTAAGTTCATTTGTTTCTCCTCGTTCCTTAAAATATTGATTATCTTAACTATACCTTAGATGTTTTCGTTTGTACGCTCTTATGGGTGTTTTTCTGTCGTTTCTCTAAAATGTAGTTTAGCTAATATCGCGTGTTATATGATGTTTAGGCATTTTTCGGAAATCTTCTTTAAAACATATCCTTTAATTGGATTAAATCATTAATCTCAATATCAGGAATTATATTTGTGTTATTTTGATTCTTTTCAGGGTTATACCATATATTTTTTATATTAACATTTTTTGCACCTTGTATGTCATTTTTTAAACTGTCACCTATCATTATTACATCACAGGGACTTAAACATAATCTTTCAAGTAATGTGTTAAAAATAAGTGGATTTGGTTTATGTGCTCCTACTTCTTCTGAAACAATTATGTGTGTGAAAAATTTCCCAATTTTACTGTTGATAACTTTGGGTTTTTGTATTTCAATTAAACCGTTTGTAACTACACATAGTATATAATTTTTATTATACAGGTATTCAACTATTTCCTCAGAGTTTTCCATTAAAGCCTTAGAATTTGTCAAACCAATTTTGAACAAATCATTCGCCTTTTGATAATTATCATAAGAAATGTCCAGTTTTTCAAAGAGTAGTTGAAATCTATAAACGGGGATTTCATCTCTTGTTACAGAAATGCCATTATACGATTCATTTTCCCACAACATAGTATCAATAGGTCTAAAAATATTTTGAAATTCTTCTTTGTAACTGATTCCAATATTTTCAAAGAGATAAATTAACGCTTGTTTTTCACATTCCTTATTGTTAATAATTGTTCCATCTGCATCAAAGAAAATAGATTTGATTTTCTCCATTATCCGAAAATTTTCCTTTCAAGTATTAATGTAATATTTACTGTATAGTTTACTTTTTATTATATCAACTATTATACCCCAATTTCATATACCGTTTGTTAGACGAAGTAGTGGTGTACATCATTTTTTATTATAAACTTATTCCGGTAATATACGGATAAAATTAACTTTGCAAACCCTTTTAATAACTATTTGTTGCTTCTTTGAGAGTCGGTCAAAAATATACTTTAATCTTTCTCCATTTATATACGGTAATAGTTCACGCACAGACTGCATATCTTTCTCTTTTTTATCTTCGCTTTTACGCAATGGATTAATAAGAAGCTTTTGTAGAATGTATATCTCAGGTTCCGGAACTGTAAC
>JAITFS010000104.1 GCA_031281195.1 Oscillospiraceae bacterium | reverse complement strand
TGGTGTTTTCAGGATTATACACGTCCGATGGTGCAAAATATCCGGACCTGCGTGATGCTTTAGAAAAGCTAAAGCTAAACGATGCCGCACTGTCTTACGAGCCGGAATCGTCTGCTGCTTTGGGATTTGGTTTTCGTTGTGGTTTTCTGGGGTTGCTACACCTTGAAATCATTGGTGAACGACTAGAGCGTGAGTATAACCTTGACCTTATAATGACAGCTCCTAGTGTCATTTACCGAGTCACAAAAACTGACGGGCAAGTGCTGATGGTTGACAATCCACTCAATTACCCCGACCCTGCGTTAATTGAGATTGCAGAAGAACCGTTTATAAACGCATCTATCATCTGCCCACCGGACTATGTTGGTAGCATTATGGATTTGTGCCAAGATAGACGTGGTGAGTATAAAGAGCTTGTATACCTTGAAACAACAAGAGTTGAGCTAAAATATGAACTGCCGCTAAACGAAGTTATCTATGACTTTTTCGATGCCTTAAAATCTCGCAGTCGTGGATATGCTTCACTCGACTACGATTTACTGGGTTATCGAGTATCAAGTCTTGTAAGACTGGATATTTTGCTAAACGGAGAAATTGTTGATGCACTATCATTTATCGTCCACAAAGATAAGGCTTATGCACGAGGGCGTAAAATTGTTGAAAAATTAAAAGAGAATATTCCGAGACAATTGTTTGAAGTGCCTGTACAAGCAGCAATCGGTGGGAAAATCATAGCAAGAGAGACAATAAGAGCGCTTCGCAAGGATGTTCTTGCAAAATGTTATGGCGGCGACATCACCAGAAAGAAAAAATTACTCGAAAAACAAAAAGAAGGCAAAAAACGTATGCGAAGTCTTGGAAGCGTAGACGTTCCGCAAGATGCATTTATGGCAGTATTAAAGCTGGATGAATAAACCGTGCCACAGGTAGCACATTTGGAAAATACTAAATATTCTCTATAGCTGCTACAGATACAAAAATAAAAACAGTAAACATAGAATTATGAATATGAGGCTAAGTAATGAAACTATACAATACCAAAACGATGAAAAAAGAGGAGTTTATTCCTCTGGAAGATAATAAGGTGAAAATCTACGCCTGCGGTCCAACAGTGTACAACTATTTTCACATTGGTAATGCCAGACCATTCATCGTATTTGACGTACTAAGGCGTTACCTTGAGTACAAGGGTTATGAAGTTATATATGTCCAAAACTTCACTGACATTGATGATAAAATCATCAATCGAGCAAATGAAGAAAAAACTACAAGCGAAGAAATCGCAAAAAAATATATAGAAGAATATTTTATAGATGCCCACAATTTAGGGATAAAGGATGCAACCTTTTATCCGAAAGCAACTGAAAACATCGCAGAAATTATCGCTTTTATATCAGAATTAATAGAAAAAAGTTTGGCGTATCAAAGTGGCAATGATGTTTATTATAGAACAACAAACTTTCCTAATTATGGCAAGCTATCCAAACAACCAATGGAGGAATTACAATCCGGAGCACGAGTTGATGTAACCGAAGGCAAAGAAAACCCAATGGATTTTGCATTGTGGAAGGGTGCAAAACCCGATGAGCCGTCTTGGGATTCTCCTTGGGGAAAAGGCAGACCCGGTTGGCACATTGAATGCTCTGCAATGTCACGCAGATATCTTGGGAAAACTATAGATATTCACACAGGTGGACAGGACTTAATTTTCCCACACCACGAAAACGAAATAGCACAATCCGAAGGAGCAAATGGTTGTGAGTATGTTCGTTATTGGTTGCATAACGGATTTATAAATGTTGACAGCACAAAAATGTCGAAGTCTCTAGGTAATTTCTTTACAGTGCGAGAAGCAGCAGAGGTTTATGGGTATGAGAATATTCGCATGTTTATGCTAATGAGCCATTACCGAAGTCCGATTAACTACTCTGGAGAAATATTAATTCAAGCAAAAAGTGCTCTCGAAAGAATAAAAACTGCAAAGAGCAGCTTAGAGTTTATACTAACAAACGGTTCAGATAAAATTCGAGAAAGTGAAAAAGCATTTATTGATAACCTAACTGATTATAAACAGCGTTTCAACAAGGCTATGGACGATGACCTTAACACAGCAGATGCAATAGCTGTGATATTCGAGTTGGTACGCGAGAGTAACATAATTATTGCAGAGCTTAACCCATCAAAAGCATTTGCAAAAGCTACCTTAGATAAACTCATAGAATTAACCGATATATTAGGTTTACTCTATGCAGACACAGAAGAAAAAAGCTTAGACGATGAAGTAAAAGCCTTAATCGAAGCACGCAACACTGCAAGAGCAGAAAAAAACTGGCAGGAAGCTGACACAATCAGAGATAAACTCAACCAAATGGGCATTACCCTCGAAGACACTCCGCAAGGCGTAAAATGGAGCAGAGATTAATCCACCGGTACATGTGCGGTTACTATGAAACCATCAATGTTGTTGCCTGAAAGTACAAACTCACGATTAAACGCTATAGGAACTATTATACCTTCAGCGAAATAAATCTCGTACTCAATACCCTCAAACTCATAGATAAAAGGGTCATCCATTGTGTGATTATGGATAATATTTAAATACTCCTCAAGTACCCAATTATTTTCAAACATAATATATGAATGAGGCAACCCTACATACCTAAAATGCCAAGGCTCGTGGGGTGTCATTGTTATACGTGTTTTGTCAGGTGGATAACGATGCACCCAACCAAATCTATAAGAGTTTAGTTTAAACCATTCGGTATTATCTTCACCGGTAAAGTCCATACGATAACCACCGGAGTACACAATGAGGTCAACTGCAAGCCCTGTGTGATGCTCACTAAAACCGGGTGGAGCGACCCAACGCATTGCCTGAGTGTAACCTGTGAGAGCAATTTGATCGTTTAGAGCTTTTTCTTGTGCAGCAATTGTTCTAAACCCGCTATTTATCGCAATAGTTCTATCCCATGTACTTTGAACATATCCTGCCATCATTCTATCAAGCGCACCAATTACCGACCTTAATAAGCTATAATTTGGAGGAAGCACCCTAAAAGACTCTGTCTTAAATGACACAATGTTTACAACATCAAGATCATCAGGAATTTCATATTCGTGATCTCTGTTAACTAACACTAGAGAACCATTGGCAATATCTGACTCATCCATAGTTATAAACGCATAACCAAGTCTTTGATAATCACCATTAGTATTAAAAGGTTCATCTATTGGGTTATCGTCGGGTTCTTCATCATTATTTGTAGTATCATCAGGAATATCTGTGATATAAGGTGTTTCAATCACATCATCAGGTGGGTTATCAATGCTATTGTAAGGTGCAGAAGCAGATTCGTTAAGAGGATAAAGAGATGCAAAGAGTAACGTCGTTATAAGAAGCATAACGATAAAAATCGGATATTTCCAATATCTAAGTCTACTATGCACGGAAAAACACCTCTACCAACATTTGTCTATACATAGTTATTGTATCAAAAAAACTTGTTTTAGTAAACAGCAGAAAAACCACCTTTACCCAACCTGCTCTGATACATAGATTGAAGCACGGCTTTGGATGATTCTCGCTGCTTCTTCTACCGTTCTTAAACCGTTAAAATAATCCCTTGCACTCTCGCTAACAATTTTATACAAAACATCATCATATTCAATCATTTTATTAATCGAATTAATAAATGTTAGAAAATTATTTATTTCTTCTTGTGATGGAATATTATACTCTATAGTTACACCATTAAAATGTGATGCTTGTCCATGATTCTGTAACGAATGTAGATCTTTATCAAGCTTCATTTCAAATAATGCTTTATTTGTTGGAAAATCAATAATAAACAAGGATCTGTTATCATCTACAAGCATTGTGCGTATAAACTCCCAGGCACCTTCTTTATGCTTGCTTACACTGGATATAGATAGTACAGTATCCACGATAAAAGCATTTCCATTTCTATCTTCTGTTGGGAAACCTTTAAATACTAAATCACTATCAAAGATAGTTTGTGACAATTGAAGATTAGTCAAGTCAGATATACGAAAATTCAATTCCATAATCTGTCTGCCGGACATAATTGAAAACGGAAAGTAACTACTCTCATCATCATCTTGATCTCTTTCATCAGAAAATGAATTCGCAAACTCAAGAAATCTAATAAAAGCATCAGAATCAAAATATGTTGTACCTGTTTCCCAGTTAATAAAATCATTTAAGCTCAACATAGCAAACCAATACAATAAATCGAAATTTGAAGTGCTCCTTCCTAGCGGCATATCTGCTTGTGGATTTGCATTTATTACAGCTATTAACTCATCTAAAGTCCAACCCATTTCTGCACCTAAAACTGTAGCATCACCAAGAATTGTAAAAATAGAAAATGATGGAAAAATCCTATAAAGCTTATTATTAAACTCCCCAACATTGAGTACACTTTCGATAAAATCACTGCGATTTAGCACCTCATCTGCATCTATAAAACTATATAAATCTTCAAATAAACCCATGTTTGCTAAATGTTTAAAAGGCAAAGAGGTTACGTCAATTATATCCGGAGCATTTCCACTTAATATTTCTAAATATAGTTTAGTTAAACCTGCTCGCCAGTTTTCGTTCGTTGCAAATTCTAAATAATCAATTATTTGTATCTCATATTTAATACTCTTAATATTAAAATCACTTACAGCATTAGTAATTAATCTACTAGGGTTAAATGTAGCTAGTGTTAATACTGTTTTATCAGTTTCCGGTTTTAATGTTTTTGTCAGTAAAAATATCTCAAAGTTTTGACTATGTAAAAGAGAATGAATTCTACCAACACCAAGTATACGACCATCATCAAGCACTGTTACATCTTGTATATACCAATATAACAACCCACTTTCTACCCAGTTTAAAACTACATGGAAATCCTCTGCTTCTTTATCATATCCGAAAAGATTGCTACTATTGAAACAGAAAAAATAATTATCACCATTACCCGAAGCTACACTATGAGCATCTTCATGCATACTAAAACTATCTCCCCATGTTTTATCTTGAATATTTATCTGCTGTATTTCAGTTTTAGAGCCCGGAAGATCGAATATAGCTATAGTTTCATCAGACAGTGTAATTACTCCTTGAATCCAGGTAATATCATCATGGATTAAATTAAATAACAGGCTTCCTTCTTCGTTAAAAACATATACTCCTTTATTAGTGCTTATTATTAAATTACCATCAGAATCATGTTCAGCACCTGTTATACTTATGTCATTTGTATTCAAAAGAGTGTTCAAATCAATAGATATTAACTCTTCTCCTGTTGTATCGAGTTTTTTCAAATACGTTGTTTGGCTTATTTCTTCGCTATACTCAAATATACTATCCATGTCCTTGTCATTATCATAATCGAAACCATCAGGAGTATTATAACGGTATAAACTCTGTCTTTCTCCAATCCAAATATTACCGTCAGCATCAGCACATAATAACCGTATGATCGAACTAACAAAGGTATCATCATCATTATTATGTTGATTTGTATTAAAAAGCTCTGTTAAGCTTGAACCGTCAAGGTTCATAGTAAATAACCTTGTTGTAAAAATTCTATATTGACCATTAAACACTGAAAACGAGAAATAAATTTTATCATTAGAATAAATTAAGCTGGTAACATTTTCAATATAATGTGGTAATGATATTATCTTTGCTGTATAGATATACTCTTCGTTTGAACCATCACCATTATAGTTACCACCGTTAGAACTACCACCGTTTGGAGGACTGTCATTATCATTATCTTTATCAACACACCCAAGTGTTAATGATAACAATAAAGATAATGACAATAAGATAGCTAATAATGCTTTAGCTGTATTTTTCATTTTGCACCCTCTACCCAACTTGCTCTGACACATAGATAGAAGCACGGCTTTGGATGATTCTCGCTGCTTCTTCTACCGTTCTTAAACCATTAAAGTAATCCTCAGCACTCTCGCGAATAATGTTTATTAAAACATCATCATATTCAAGTAATCTATTCATAGAATCTAATAATGCATAAAAATCATCAACTTCAGCTTGTGTCGGACCGAAGTATTCCATCGATATTCCATAGTATGTACCTTTTACTCCACCCTTCATACTTTGAACTTCGAAATCGGCTTTTCTGCTAAATGCAGCTTTATTTGTTGGAAATTCTGTTAAATTTATAAACTGCCATTCTTCCATAAGCATTGTGCGTACAAACTCCCAAGCACCTTCTTTGTGTTCGCTTACACTGGATATAGAAAGTAAAACATTCATGACAAAAGCATTTCCACTTCTATCTTCTGTTGGGAAACCTTTAAAAACCAGGTCATTGTTAAAAAATGCTTGCCATCTTTGAATATCCATAAAGTTATGTGTACCAACACTCCACTGCATAATCTGTCTACCGGAAAAAATTGATCCCGGAGGGAAATTACTCTCAATATTCTCACCTTCTTCACTAGGAAATGTGTTTGCAAACTCAAGAAATCTAATAAAAGCATCAGAATCAAAATATGTTGTACCTGTTTCCCAGTTAATAAAATCATTTAAACTCAACAAAGAAAACCAATACAGTAGACCAATCTTTGTGGTGCTATTTCCTAGCGGTATATCAGCTTGTGGATTTGCATTTATCACAGCCATTAACTCATCAATTGTCCAACCAATTTCTGCACCTAAAACCGAAGCACTTCCAACAATTGTGAATAGAAGAAACGATGGTGAGATACTATATAGTTTATCATTTTGCTCAACAACTCTTAGTGTGCTTTCGATAAAATCACTCCGATTTAACACTTCATCAGCATCTATATATGTATATAAATCTTCAAATAAACCTTTATTTGCTAAATGCCTGAATGGTAGAAAACTTACGTCTATTATGTCAGGGACATTTCCACTTAATATTTCTAAATATAGTTTAGTTAAACCGGCTCGCCAGTTATCGTTCGTTGCAAATTCGTAATAATTAACAATATCAACTCTATAAGTTGTGTTTTTATGGTTAAACTCATTAACAGCATCCATAAGGTCATTTCTGGGATTAAATGTAGCAAGGGTTAAAACAATTTTATCAGGAATATTTGCACTAGAAGTCTTTGTTAGCAAAAACAATTCCTCTGAGAAGCTAAAGATACCATAATCCCATGTTCTACCGTTACCAAGCACGCGACCATCATCAAGCACTGTGATATTTTGAACATGGCTATATAATAAGCCACTATCAACCCAGTTTAATACATTATGAAAATCTTCTGTTTCTTTATCATACCCAAATAGATCGGTGTTATTGTAGCAGTAAAAATAATTTGACCCATTGCCTGAGACAACTCCGTGTGTATTTTCAAGAACACTAATACTATCGCCCCATGTTTTATCTTGAATATTTATCTGTTGTATTTTGGTTTTGAATTCCGGACTCCCATATACAGCTATAGTTTCATCAGAGAGTGTAATTGCTCCTTCAATTTGAATCATATCATCATGGAGTAGACTAAATAAAAAACTTCCCACATCATTAAAAATATACACACTTGTATTAGTGCTTATTATTATATTTCCATCAGAATCAACCTCTGCACCTGTTATTTGAATGTAGTCATTCGTATTCGCAAGAGTGTTCAAGTCTATAGATATTAGTTCTCTTCCTGTGGCATCAAACTTTTTTATGTACGCTATCTGGCTTATATCTTCAAAATATTCATGTATATTAATCATGTCATCGACATTATCATAATCGAAACCATCAGGAGTATTATAACGGTATAAATGTTGTGTTTCACCAATCCAAATATTGCCGTCAGCATCAACACACATAGCAGTTACATATACTGTGTGAATAATGTCATGATTAGTTTCGGGTATGCTATAGTTAACAAGTTCAATCAGATTTGAGCCATCAAGGTTCATTGTAAAGAGTCTTGACGTGTATTTATTTATTATAGTATCAGAAGTAATTGTAGATAAATAAATCTTATCATTAGAATAAATTAAGTTGCGAATACTACCAATATTATGCGGTAATGTAATAAACTCTGGAATATACACAAACATATCATTTGAGCCATCGCTATTTGAGTTATTATTATTAAAATCATTACCATTTGGAGGACTGTCATTATCATTATCTTTATCAACACACCCGAGTGTTAATGATAACAATAAAGATAATGACAATAAGATAGCTAATAATGTTTTAGCTGTATTTTTCATTTTAACAATTCTCCTTACAAACACAACACATACGAATAAGGATTAATAATACCATTATATCACATATTACACCCATATTGCACCACCACAAACTTTATCTTGCATTATCCAATCAAAGAACTTATAATCAAATGAAGTGAGGGTCGCGGGCTAGTTTACTCGCCCATGACCGAGCGAATGCAGATTTGAGCGGAGCGACTAATTAATTGAAACAACAATAAAACGGAGGAAAATTTATGGATATTACAATGATTATAATGATAGTAGCAATGGTGGGTATTTTCTACTTCTTTATGATACGCCCCGAGAGCAAAAAGAAGAAAAAA
>JAITFS010000031.1 GCA_031281195.1 Oscillospiraceae bacterium | reverse complement strand
ATATAGGACTCCGGTGAGTTGAGCCAATCCACAAATTCAGTTTTTCCATCTTCAGTTATTGAGTAAACTCGTTTGTTTGGTTTTTCATTTTGTATGACACGCTCACTGGTTAACCAACCCTTTATTTCCATTTCGTCCAGCTCACGGTATATTTGTTGCTGTTTGGCATACCAGAAATATCCAAGCGACCTCTTGAACTCCTTGTCAAGTTCGTAACCTGTCATTGGTCCATCATAGTTCAAAAGACCAAGCAATCCATGTTTCAGCGACATAAACTCACCCCTTAATGCATATTCAATAATTTGATTATACAATAAAGGAGCGAGCGAAGTCAAGTGTTTTTATTTTTCATCATAAAATTATTTAAGTCCATATTGTGATTCCAACAACTGCCAGTAATGCGGTATAAGTTTTTGATCAAAATTATCAAATAAAAAACACTTCATCGGGCAGCCTGTATGTGCGTTTCCATTAATTGTCCATTTTAACATGTGCGAGCATTTTATTCCTTCTTTAAATTTATAACAACCACCGCTGGTGTCCTGCTTAAATTGTTTTTGTATTGTTTCCGGGCATTTAAGGATTGCATCCATAGACTTTTCAGGTAAAGGAAGTTTGATTGATAATTTAAACACAGGTCTGCCAAACATATCACAACCATATTGATTAATACGTGCTATTCGTTTTGTTTTCAAATTAAAATCACCGTCAAAGTTAATATCCTTATATTTTAACGAGTAATCATAAAACGCTATAGCGAATTCCTGTAGTTTAGGTGTAGAAACATATTTTACTCTGTCATCAATTACCCACTGTTTCATTTTTATTTCTTCTGGATTTGAAGTTACTTTATAATCGAAATAATCATATTGTCGGTATTCCCATGTATGAACGATTTTTATATATCCCTCATTATAAGTAAATGTTTCCCAGCAAATTACATAATCTTTTATGGTATTAATCAATTCGAGGTCACTAGGAAACTCCACCGTAAACTCTTTGACATTTTTTCCGTAAGGTTTTCCATTAAAATCAGAAAAAGTAAAACCGAAATCGCTAAGACATGATAATATCAATTCATATTTTGAAACAGATGCCGCTGTTTTCCCTCTGTTTTTCTTGATAAGCTTATGAAATTCGTCTGCTTGTACTATAAGCTGATTATTCTTTAATTTACCTGATTGAAAGAGGGCGATAATGGTATCCGGAAACCTACGTAAGGAATAAAATCCGTTTCTAATTTGCTCAAAGTCATTTGTATCAAGTTCAACCAAAATCAATCCATAATTTTCAGGATTTCTTGCCATATCCATATATATTCTTTTTGCAAATTCACATAATTTTGCAAACTTCTTACTGTAGTCTTTGGGCAACCCCTTTTGAAGGGGGTAATCCTTTGGCACCGGTAAAATACTCTTGGCATAATCTTCTGCTTGATACTGGCAATAATATTTATACTTCATAGTTTTCACTCTTTATTTCGTAAATCTTTTGAAGTGTATTAATATGAAACGTTTTTTCGTCAAATGTTTCTGCGTTAATATACCATTCAATAAATCTATAACCAAATAATGCCAGAATAAACTCGTGAACACAATTATATTTAATATCTGATTCATTTGAATATTCTGAAAATCCTTTATAGTAGGCTATTGTACACCGATGATAATTTTCCACCATATTTTCTACATCAGCTTCATCAGCAATCAAGCTGGCAATATCTTCACCTAAATAACCCCACCCTGTTGTATCCCAGTCAATGAGTATTGTGTTACTGTCTTTGTTGAAGATATTAGTCACCCAAAAATCTCGATGGCAAAACACAACAGGCAATTTTTCTATGCGTTTAAATACTTCATCCGAATTATTGTCAAATTCAATGAGCATTTGGCATAAATGCTTTGGGATTTCACAATCATTAGAACGAATATAATCATATACAACATTCCAAGATCTATAATGTTGATAAAACTTTTTAGCATAATCAGTGCAGCTTAAATTAGTTATTTCATTTAAAAAAGCAGGTTTTTCTATAAATAATTTTCCTTGAAACCTTCCTAATTCGTATGCAGCATGTTCGTACATATCAGGAGTTAAGTCAAGACCGGATATACCGTCAATATACTCTATCCATAATTGTATTTCATTGTCATTTTGTTCTAAATGATAACATTTTGGCCATCTTAATGAGTTGGAAAAAGCCGTACCTAAATTAGATGCATAAAGATCATATTCTCTTCTCCATGAGTGAATATCGTTATAACGCTCCCATTTTTTGGAAATCTTTAATACAACATTAAACGGAATCTCACCGTCTGCGGTTTTAGCAATACCCGTAATAAGTTGGACATTACCTACAGTACCACCGTGTAATTCTTTGGTGGTATAATCTACATTAATAATATCCTTATTCAGCAACTTCTTTAAAACAATATTTAATGTTTCTATCTTTATTTCATTATCCATTTGTTCTCCCATAAGTACCATATTCTATATATTTTTCAATCCCTGTCAATAGTTGCTTTAAGCATAACATGATGAAACTATATTTAGTTAACAATTTTAATCATTTTTGAGAAATACAAAATCAAAAAGACATCTGATGAGTTTACATCGGATGTCCTCTATTGATTTCAAGAACTTTTCAATTTTTAATAATAAAAATAACTAATGTTTATTTGCAGAGTATTTACTTGTGAGTTTACTCGTGCTATTATGAACTATATAAACTTTATAGGAGTGAATTACTGTGGTTAAGCAATTTGCTATAGATGGAATACGCACTCTTCCTGATAGTTCAACATGGGATGATATTATGTATTTTCTATATGTTAATCAAAAAATTGATAAAGGATTAAAGGATATAGAAAACGGGTCAACATTTACTAATGAAGAAGCAAGGGAGTACCTGCGGAAACTATGAGCATTGTTAAATGGACACAAACAGCACTTGATGATTTAGCAAATATACAAGAATACATTGCCAGAGATTCTGTCTACTATGCTAACAAGTTCGTTGACGATGCATTTAAAGCTGTAGGAAGACTAGAAATATTTCCGGAAAGTGGAAGAATAGTACCAGAGCGAAGTAATCCGAATTTTAGAGAAGTTATATTTGGCTCCTATCGTATTATGTATAAATTAATTGATAACGATTGTTATATCACTACTATGATTCATGGTAGACGCGATTATATGCAATATGAAGTCGATTCCGAAGATATTTAGTTACCGCCACAAGTAAACTATTCATAAGCTAACGAAATGATTAAGTCACCGATTTGCTTTTTTGTGCCTTGAATCAAATTGATAGCTACAAAGCGACCTTTAACACCGCTATTTAGGTTTATATGAAACTCATGAATCAATCTATCAATGTCCTCATCTTGAAAACCATTTGCATCGCTTTTGTAAAGTTTTATTAATTTCTGTCTGGATAATTTTGGTGACCAATTAAATTTATTAAAACGGTCTTTATTAATAATATCCGACATCGC
>JAITFS010000144.1 GCA_031281195.1 Oscillospiraceae bacterium | reverse complement strand
TGTGTTTTTGCATCGGATGGGAAATCTGCTCCGATAGCTTTTTTGTATTGGTCTTTAAACTCATTTGCTAATTCTTTTAAATCGTCTGCTGTTAAGTCAAGGTCATCCTCAATGCCCTTTTTTTCTTTCATTTCATCGATGAGCTCTTCAAAATAACTTTTGCCGACACCCATAACAACGTCTGAATACATTTGAATAAATCTTCTGTAGCAGTCATACGCCCAGCGTGGATTGCCTGTTTTTTCTGCCATAACTTCGACAACCTTATCATTAAGACCAAGGTTAAGAATTGTGTCCATCATTCCGGGCATTGATGCACGGGAGCCTGAACGTACAGATACAAGCAAAGGATTTTGCTCATCGCCAAACTTTTTGCTTGCGATACCTTCAAGCTTGTCAATGTATTGCATGATTTCGTTTTGGATTGCTTCACTGATGACTTCACCATCATCGTAGTATTTGGTGCAAGCCTCTGTTGTTACTATGAACCCTTGTGGCACAGGTAGTCCGAGATTTGTCATCTCAGCAAGGTTTGCACCTTTACCTCCAAGCAGTTCCTTCATTGTTCCGTTACCCTCGGAAAACAGATATACATACTTGTTACTCATAAAAATCCTCCTAAATATATTGATGGAGTTAAACTCCTATTTTCGCAGAAAATTATTTCATTGAAAAATATCGCGGACACTCATTGTATCACAATATCTTATAAATGGAATAGATAAATAAAATATTTTACTATTTTAACTTAACCGGCATTAATATTCTTATAAAATAATTATCTACATCGGCAATGCAAGAGTCATTGATAGGTAGCTCTTCATAAGTGTTTCCGCAAATCTCATAACCATTTTCATCAATATATTTCATCATTTTTTCGTACAAACATGCTGTTTGTCCGTATTCACCACGAGCGTAACCAATAGCGTACAAAGCGGCAGGTCGTTTGTCATGTCCTTCAGGATTGTGAAAATAAAATCTGTCTGGTCTGTAATAATTACCTTGTTTTATCTGCTCCTCAGAATTAATCATCCAAACTTGATAGTTTAGATCAATCTCCGGATATTTTTTACTCATATCCTTGTAAAAATCTAAAAACGCATCGAGAAAAACTCTATTTCCACTAAAATCATTCAAATCACCGATTATTATAGCTTCTGCCGGTAAATGTTTTATTGTTATTTCATCTATATTTATATTTGCAACTGAGTTTATTGTTTCACGTATTGTTAGTAGAAGCTTCTTCGCACGTATCCAATCATCAATTTTTGAATCGATTTTTCGTATTTGTTTTTCAATAACCTCTGCGGTCAATTTGGGTGTTGTACTGTTTCTTAACTCCATTATTTCTTCAAGCGTCATACCAAGCAGTTGCAACGAGCGTATTACATTTACACTTATTAACTGGTTTGCCGAATAATAACGGTAATTGTTTTCGCCACGTAAAATAGGTGAAAGCAATCCGATTCTGTCGTAATGCAAAAGTGTATCACGAGTTGTACGTGAGTATTTTGCAAACCTACTGATTGGTATTAAGCCATTATTTGCCATTGCAACTATCTATTCCTTTCTTTTTTAGAAAACAATTATACAACATATAATTACTGCTCGCAACACCTGAAACTGTTGTCCGACACAACAGTTTAACCAATGAGTTTTTTATTGTATAACTTTTTGTGACACGCCCTAAACACTTGCAATTATTAAGTTTATCACAAATTATGAAATTATTATGAATTATTTTATTACCTATTGACTCATGTGTTGCACAATAGAGTATAACTATATGTAGGAGAACATAGTTTAGATAAAATATCCTAATTATGCCTAAATAATTAAAACAGCTTAATATAAGCAAAGAAATTGAAAGGAAGAACATAAAAATGCCACATATTAGACCAATATCAGAATTGAGAAACAATTCTAACGAAATCAGTGAGTTTTGCAAAACAAATAATGAACCTGTTTTCATCACAAAAAACGGTGTTGGAGACATGGTAGTCCTAAGTATGGAGATGTACGAACGACAACAGGCAATGCTCGACAATTTTAGCAAGCAAAAGCAATAGTTCATTTATGTAAGGATTTATTTGACATTGTTGCCTTATTATGGTACTTTTCTACTCTGTAATGTTTTATATTTGGAGGCGGGTAACAATGTCAGATAAACTATACACATTTGAAAATGAAGAGTACAAGGAAGCATATCGTCATACAACTGCACACATTCTTGCTCAAGCAGTAAAGCAGTTATACCCAAATGTACAGCTTGCAATTGGGCCTGCGATAGAAAATGGCTTTTATTATGACTTTGATACCCCTAATACCTTCACAGCAGAAGACCTTGAAGCAATCGAAGCAGAAATGCGTAAGATTATAAAAGAAAAATTACCATTAGAGCGTTTTGAACTATCTCGTAAGGATGCTCTAAAGTTCGTCAATGAACACAATGAACCATATAAAGCTGAGCTAATAAATGATTTACCCGAAGATGCAGCAATAAGCTTCTACAGACAGGGTGACTTTATTGATATGTGTATTGGGCCTCATGTAGATTCAACCGGTAGGATAAAGGCTAATGCATTTAAGCTGACAGGTTGTAACAGTGCTTACTGGCGAGGAGATGCAAAAAACAAGTCATTGCAACGTATTTATGGCACTTGCTTTATGAGCAAGGATGAGCTTGATGAACACTTGAGACTTCTTGAGGAAGCAAAGAAACGAGACCATAGAAAGCTCGGGCGTGAGCTTGACCTCTTCGGTTTATACGATGAAGGTCCCGGTTTTCCGTTCTATTATCCAAAGGGAATGATAATTATAAATGAGTTACTAAACTTCTGGCGAGAGGAGCATAAAAAAGCAGGTTATCAAGAAATCAGCACACCGATTATACTAAACGAGTATCTTTGGCAACGCTCGGGGCATTGGGATCACTATAAAGATAATATGTACTTTACAAATATTGACGATGGCAATTTTGCAATAAAACCTATGAACTGCCCGGGTGGTTTACTTGCATACAAGCGTAAAATGTGGAGCTACCGTGAGCTTCCTGTACGAGTTGCGGAGCTTGGTTTAGTGCATCGTCATGAGATTTCAGGTGCTTTACATGGGCTTATGCGTGTTAGATCTTTTACCCAGGATGATGCACATTTATATATGACTGAGGAGCATATCCCGTCGGAAATCGCTGCACTTATTGATCTTGCTGACCATTTTTATAAGGTTTTTGGGTTTGATTATCATGTTGAGTTATCCACACGTCCTGAAGATTTTATGGGTAAAATTGATACTTGGGATATGGCAGAAAAAATACTTGAAGATGTTTTAATCGAGAAAAAGGTAAATTATCGAATTAATCCCGGTGATGGTGCTTTTTA
>JAITFS010000178.1 GCA_031281195.1 Oscillospiraceae bacterium | reverse complement strand
ACATGTTATAATACATAATAACATACAAAAAACATAAATTGCAAGTAAATGAGACACAAAATATGAAAGAAAATAAAATTAAACCAATTAAATCAATGGGGCAGAACTTTCTTATTGATACAAATATATGCGATAAAATAGTAAAAATGTCAGGTCTTAACAGCACAGATAATGTGCTTGAAGTAGGAGCAGGACAAGGTGTGCTGACTACAAGATTAGCAGAAAAAGTGAACCATGTTACAGCAGTAGAGCTTGATAAAAGATTAATTAAAGAACTTAAAAATATTTTATTAAAATATGAAAATATAACACTAATTCAAGGTGATATATTAAAAATAAACATAAAAAAAATAATTGAAGAAAGTTTAGATAAATCAAACTGGCATGTATGTGCAAATCTACCATACAACATAACAACGCCAATTATTACAACATTTATAGAAGCAGATATATTTAAAACAATAACAATAATGATACAAAAAGAAGTAGCTGAACGAATCTGTGCAAAACCGGGAACACCTGACTACAGTGCTTTTACAATTTATACAAATTACCACACAATGCCAGAAAAATTATTCGATGTACCACCGGAATGTTTTTCACCAAGACCAAAAGTTATGTCAAGTGTCGTAAAAATGACTGTTCGTGAAAAAAAACTATTAAATACAGAAGAAGAAAAACTGTTTTTCAAAATTGTACGAGCAGCATTTGCACAAAGAAGAAAAACACTGGCAAATGCTCTACATTCAGTTTTTGCTGATAAGCTTAGCAAAGAAGAAATTATAGAAGCAATCAAAAACTGCGGATTTGACACAAATATCCGCGGTGAAAGATTAAGTATAGAAAATTTCATACATCTCTGTAACTATTTGTAAATAAATTGTTAAAATCATTGACAAGTTTACATAATTGTAGTAGAGTTCTCGCATAAGGATTCAAAAAAACACAATCTCTTACTCATGACCACGAGAGGAGTACATGAAAAATGGCAATAATAAATGAAATAAAATGTGCAAGATGTGACCGTAAATACTCAGGAGTTAGAAGCCGTTGCCCCTATTGCGGTGCACGACGTATTGGACGTGGGAAATATTCAGAAGACTCCGATAATGCAAAAGGCAAGATGCTCATAAGCATTATGATACTTGGAGTATTTACACTCGCAGCAGGAATATTACTATTCACAACACCTGTAGATGCAGCACCACCAACCGATGACCCGGCACTAAGTATGCCTGACCTTGATGAAATAACAAGCCTAACACCATTTGAAACGCCTACGCCAACACCACCACCGGAAACACCACCACCCCCGCAGGTGCAATCTTTACAAATCTGGGTACCTAACTCACATAGAATCGGAGATGACTTTGCTCTCACTACTACATACCCAACAACAGATTTAACAGTCAGAATTGAACCACCGGGATTAGATGTTGAACCGGTTTGGGAACTCAGCAACGATGAAACGGTTGAAATGACTCAGGTTGTGGGTGGTTATAGATTTACCCGCATAAGTAATGGTTCTGTTACATTAACAGTTTCAGTTGGTGATGTATCTGTATCTTGCGTTATTTATGTAATGGGTATGGGTTAATCACAAATATCTTTAATTATTCTATATAAATCATTTCTTGAGCAGCCGGTTTCTACGGCTGTTCTTTTTACTGCATCGCTTTTCGACATTCCATCAGCTATATAGGATTTAACAATCAATGTTGCATCATTAGGTGTTATAGTTATAATAGGTGCAACTTCAGCACCCTCAACAACTAAAACAAACTCACCTCTGGGTGCGGTTATTTTAAAATGAGCAATAGCTTCCGATATAGTCATAAAAAGTGTTTCCTCGTGAATCTTAGTCAGCTCACGAGAGATTGATATTTTTCTGTCACCAAAAATGTTAAACATATCATCAAGTGTTCGTTTTAATTTATGCGGAGCTTCGTAAAAAACCATAGTACGTTTTTCGTCTTGCAATTGTAAAAGTAAACTCAAACGTTTCTTTTTATCAACAGGTAAAAATCCTTCAAAAACAAAACTTTTTGAGTTTAACCCGGAAAGTGCAAGCCCTGCTATAGCTGCACAAGGACCGGGAATAATAATAGTTTTAATGTTGGATTCTCTGCATAACCGTACTAAATCCTCACCCGGGTCACTAATCGCTGGTGTTCCGGCATCAGTTACTAAAGCACAGCTTTCATCATTTAATAAATGTGAAATGATTTTAATCCCGACTTCATGTTGGTTATGCTCACGATAGCTAATGACTTGCTTTTTAATGTTCAAATATGATAACAGTTTTCGTGTCACTCGTGTGTCTTCGGCTGCGATAAAATCCGCATCATGCAGTGTAGTCACTGCACGTGCGGATATATCAGATAAATTGCCAATTGGTGTCGCAACCAGATATAATGTTCCTGACATAAAAGTATTCTTACAAAGAGTTTACGGAGAAATTGCGTCAACAGGACATGCACTAACACATGCACCGCAGTCGATACAAGTATCTGCGATGTTATATTGTGCATCACCTTGTGAGATTGCGTCTACCGGGCACTCGCCGACACAAGCACCACAACATATACAATCACTGCTAATTTTATACATACCAACACCTCCAAAATTTTATCAAAATAATTCTATCACGTTTTATAATAAAAGCAAGAAAAATTAATGATGAAATAAACGCATGGAAGTAAAAGCCATTACCATGTTGTATTTATTGCAGGTGTCAATTACATTATCATCTCTGATTGAACCACCGGGCTGAGCAATATATTTAACACCTGAGCGTTTTGCTCTCTCTATATTGTCACCAAATGGGAAAAACGCATCACTACCAAGCGAAACCTCTGTAGCATTTAATAACCACTCCTTACGAGCCTCTCTGGTTAGCACTCTTGGCTGTTCAGTAAACAAGGTTTGCCAAACAGGGTCTTGCAAAACATCATCATAATCATCAGAAATATATAACTCGATAGTATTATCACGCACAGGTCTTGGAATATCCGACTTAAAAGGTAAATCCAGCACATAAGGATGCTGCCTCATAAACCAATTATCTGCTTTATTACCTGCCAAACGAGTGCAGTGTATACGGCTTTGCTGACCTGCACCAATTCCGATTGCTTGACCATTTTTTACATAACACACAGAGTTTGACTGCGTATATTTAAGAGTGATTAAAGCAATGAGCAAATCATTCTTTGAACAACTCGGTAAAACTTTATTTTCAGTGACAATATTACTTAAAAATGAATCATCAATTTTAAGCTCATTTCGACCTTGTTCAAATGTAATCCCATACACATCTTTTAGCTCGGTTTTCTTAGGAACATAAGCGGGATCAATCTTTACTATACTGTAACCACCCTTACGTTTTGTTTTAAGAATATCTAAAGCAGCGTTAGTATATCCGGGAGCAATAACACCGTCAGAAACCTCAGAAACTAATGCGTTTGCGGTTTCTACATCACAAACATCAGACAAAGCAACCCAGTCACCATAAGAGCAAACCCTGTCAGCACCACGTGCTCTTACATAAGCAGAAGCAAGAGGTGACAGTGGTTTATCCCCGGTGAAAAACATCATTTTCTCAACATCGTTCAGTGGTAAGCCAATAGCAGCACCGGCAGGGGATACATGCTTAAATGATGTTGCGGCAGGATGACCGGTTGCATCTTGAAGCTCACGCACCAGTTGATACCCATTTAACGCATCAAGGAAATTGATATATCCAGGTTTACCATTTAACACCTCAACAGGCAAATCGCCATTTTCTATAAAAATCCTCGCAGGCTTTTGATTAGGATTACACCCATACTTTAATTCAATCTCTTTCATAAATTACCTCTATTATATCTAAATTTTTCTTATAAACCGATTGTAGCTCCGCTGAAACGCTTTATTTAATGTCGTGCACGGCACGGGAACAATGATCTCTTGTTATAAGGTGTGGTTATTAGATTATTAAACTAAGTTATCGCTCATTACGATTCATAGTGTATCATACAAAGGGTCAACACTACAAGAAGCAAAACTGAACAAACCCTAACTATTTTCTTAAGAATAGCAGAGGGTAATTTTTGCATGAAATATTATCAAAAAACACAAAAATATTGAAACGCTCCGACGGGGTGCTGATAATTTGATGAGGGAGATATTGCCAGAATGGACAGATGAGAGAACACAAAATTATGTCCTCTCCCAGTTTTGACCCATGAACAAAATACTACCATCGTCAGCAAACGACAGATTAAAACTGTTTGAGTTGTTGCCACTCCACAATTTCACAAAACCATCCTCAATAATCCAATTTACTTCTTCGTAATAGCCGTGAGCATCAGAAAGAACAACAATTCCATCTGCTCTAAAATCAACATAGTTTGCAGTATCACTACATGAATCTACAGTAACCCACTTTCCTAGTATAATCTCGCTAAGCCTTTCATCATTCAAAACTTCGGGTAGAAGTTCTTCGGGTACGTAGAAATTATAATATAAATCGACATTGTTATCACCAAAATTAACTCTAATTGAACCAAAGAAAGTCGGATTGTCAAATGTTAGTGTATCTTGTAGTTTAAGTGTAATAATTATGCTTTTACTATCAAAATCAAACTCCATAGAACTACTTTCAATGTCATTGCTCCATATTTCTAAAATCAAAGTTTCTTTTACATTAATTTCACCACTGATTCCTCCACTTAATATGTTAAAAAGATTAGAGCTGTAATTAAGAGTAGTCCAGTCCTCAAATAAAAGTACAGGAGCTATATTTTGATCATGAATTGTTATAATTAAATTACCGTCAGCATATTCCGCATTAAAGCTATATGCGTCCTCAACAACATTTGCAAAATCAAAAACTACAGGTTGTACGTCAGTAGTTGGCGGAGGGGTATCAATAGGTGGAGTCGGTGTGTCGATAGGCGGTGGAGTATCAGTCGGTGATGGAGATGGAGTATCAACAGGAGCATTAGAATCATTTAAGCCACCGCAAGCAACGAGAATGATTGAAACAGCGAGCATCAATGTTAGTAATAATATCTTTTTCATTTCTTATTTACCTCTCTTATTTCTAATGTCGCACAAAATGATAATTATCAGGTTGCATTTCCGCTCTGTCTCTGTAACCGGTTACACCGAAAAACGAAAAGTTCGAATCACTCAGATTAAAATATATCTGACGATCAGCCATTACATCAACCATAGCTTCGTATTCCCATGTTTCACCGTTGGCTTCACGATCAAACTCCCATCCACCACTTGAGACGAACAAAGGCGTATTACCGTTATTTCCCCATACCGTAATAACATTAGAACTTGAAGTATTAGTGTATTTATCCATATCTACCCGTGCATATCCTAACGGACCTTTATACCAATTAAAGTTTGCTGATGGTGTTGGCTTGCGGAAATAGGTGGCACCTCTAGTGGTATCATTTACTGCTATAGCTGCGTATTCGTTACCTTGACCTGCTGCACCAGTGTCTATGTAAAGATAAATATGCCAGCCATATTGATAAAAAATATCACCCTTCGATATGGTCGCGATGGTAGCGGCAATTCCTTGTGTTGTCCGAATAATTTCGATATGAGAAAAATCGACACGTTCTCTTGGGGGAGCAAATCCAAGCATAACATCACCACCGGCTTCCTCAAAAATGCTCATATACAGACCCAGTTCTCGCTCTTCATCGGTAGCTTGATCCCAAGGGTTTATAACCACATCGTTGTTATCAGAAGGTAGCCCGCTTGAATTGTCAACATCACCATTTCCGTTTCCGGGATATGGTGTGTCGTTGTTATTGTTATTTCCAAGCGTTAAGGTATCATCTAGTTGGGAATTATTCGGGGGGGGGGTGGTATTTCCGTTGGTATTGCTAGGGTTGAGAGGGCAAGCCACGAGAGAAACTGCCATAGCAAGTGCAAGTGTTAACGTAAAAATCTTCTTCATATTCTATTTTCCTCAGCTTTCTACAATGATATTTTATGTGCGAAACTGTGCGAGATATAAGTGTAGCATAAAAAAATATATTTGCAAGTAGTGGATACAATATCTCAATTCAGTCATAGTCTTAAAATATTTATTGTCGCTATTACAGTTAATATGATATAATATCCTTGAGGACGGTGTTTTTATGAGTTTGGTTATTTTGCCAGTCAAATACGATGTAATTTTTAAGATTTACTTTGCTGATGAAAGAAACATTGAGTTTTTAACTGATTTTTTAAAAGCGGCGTTGCCAATCCCTGCTGAGGAATATGACAAAATAACTATTGTTGACCCTCATTTGATACGAGATTTCTCTGATGATAAACTTGGTATTGTTGATGTTAAGTTAAAAACTAAGTCTGGAAAAACCATCCATATTGACATTCAAGTAGCACCGTTACCCTATATGAAATCACGCATAGCATACTATGATGCAAAGATGATATCTGAACAATTAGGTAAAAGTGAAGATTATGAAAACATTAAACAAGTAATAAGCATAATAATAACAGAAGATGAGTTTATCCCAAACAGCCCAAACTGCCATCACCGTTTCACAATGTACGACAATAAAAATGAAGTAGAGCTAACTGACATTGTAGAAGTTCACACACTAGAACTATGTAAAGTACCGGCAGAGCAGGAAGACAATCATTTATATAACTGGCTGAGGTTCATCAAAGCTGAGGAGGTGGAGGAATTGGAAGCAGTAGCACAAAGAGACCCGATATTAAGGAAAGCAGTAGCAACACTAATGGAGTTATCCGATGATGAGCGTGCTCGTATGCTCCTCGAAAAAAGAGAAATGGAACGCATGGATGATTCAGTCCAAAGGAACTGGGCACTAAAACAACAAGCTGTAGAGATTGCGAAAGCCATGATTGCCGATAAAGAACCAGTAAAGAAAATAATTAAATATACTGGCTTAACTAAAAACGAAATCGAAAACTTAAAGAACGCTAACTGAAAAGTTGGCGTTTCTTTAAAAAATAATTTTGCAATAGTATTTGACAGAAGTAATCATATACTCAATTCTCATTCACATTAACTATAATTTCTTTAACATCATTAGTTTTTATATACTGCTCTCTTACGTATAGAGAAACCTTGTTTTCACTGTTTAACGAGTTCCAGATATTTTGTGTAAAATCATTTAAATCCTCAACATTATCTATACTAATTGGAATCGGCTCACCCTCAAAAGAAGGAAGCGGATCAGCATCAGTTTTATATGTTGAAATAAAATGTCCAAGACCGGGTGTTGATTTTGAATACTCGTAGAAATAACGCTCACAAACATTTGGATTACCCTCAAGAGCCTTTAAAATCGAGATCATATAACTACCATTTGGCATTGTCACAGCAGA
>JAITFS010000168.1 GCA_031281195.1 Oscillospiraceae bacterium | reverse complement strand
CCTGCGGCAATTGCAGCTTTTGCAAGTTGAAGCTTTCGTATATCCGAAGCTGAAATATATACACCCTCACCAACATCAGATTTTGTAAGCCAATATTTGCTGTCTTTAAGTAAACGTCCTGTTTCGTCAACCGCACCGGTGTCAAGTAACATTGCTAAAGTATCAAGCAGCCCTGAGCCACATAGACCTTTTGGTTCTCCGCCACCAATAACAGATATATTATATTGGTCATTTGATATTAGCCATAAATGGTCGATTGCACCGTCTTCGGCAATCATTCCTTTGTCTATCTCTGCACCTTCAAATGCCGGACCTGCCGCTGTAGAGCAACAGATATAATCACCTTTGTTTTTAAGGACGATTTCACCGTTTGTACCAACATCAATAAATAATGCAGGCTCTGGTGCAACGTCAATCCCTGCCGCTAAAATTCCTGCTGTTATATCGCCGCCAACAAATGCTGATATTGAGGGGGTGTAATAAATCATTGCGTTCTTATTAACAGGCATACCCTCCCAAGCAGGCAACATCTGCCCAAATAGGCTTGTTGTTTTATATGGTGATACTCCCATTTTATTTGGTGAATATCCGACAACTAAGTGCTGCATAACTGTGTTTGCAGCAATAGATATGCTTTCTATGTCATTATAGTTTTCTTTTGCGGTTTCACATACTTCTATTATCATTGAGGAAATTTGCTCACGTATTAATTTTGTGAGTAGCTCGTGACCGTTTTCAATGCAGTATTGAATACGGCTTGTTATATCTGCACCATAAGGTGACTGTGCATTAAGTCTGCTTGCTGTTTTAAGTCTTGCGCCTGACTTCATTTCTACAAGGTGTACAACAACTGTTGTTGTGCCAATGTCAATCGCAACACCAATTCTACCCAACATCATGATTTTATCCCCTCCCCTAATTGGATTTAAGCTTCTCCAAAGAGTGCCCAGTTATTACTATGTGTGATTTTTGCATCTACAAAAGAGCCATATATGGATAGGTCGCCTACCACATGTACAAGCCGACCTCCATTGGTACGTGCTTTAAGTGGGTATAACTCACCTTTTGCTTCTCCATCAACAAGGACACGGATTGTTTTTCCTATATAAGCTTCATGCTTTTTTTCAGATATTTCATTTTGTATAGTCACAAGGTTTTCAAATCGTTTTTGCTTTTCTTCGGCTGATACTGTGTCGTTAAGCTTTGCAGCAGGGGTCATCGGGCGTTTTGAGTATATGAACGTAAACATCGCTTCAAACTGTGCTGCTTCAACAAGTTTTAGTGTATCGTTATAGTCTTCTTCTGTTTCCCCGGGATAACCGATGATAACATCACTTGTTATAACCAGCTCCGGCATAAGCTCCCTTGCGTATGCGATTTTATCTAAGTATTCGGCTCTTGTATATCCTCTATTCATTAGTTTTAAGATACGGTCGCTGCCTGATTGAAAAGGCAGGTGAATATGTCTTGCTACTTTTTCACTTTCAGCCATTGCTTGAAATAGTTTTTTGCTTGCGTCTTTTGGGTGACTGGTCATAAAGCGTATCAAAAACTCACCGGGGATTGCGTTAATGTCCTTGAGGAGATTTGGGAAACCACCACCCCAAGAGTTGACGTTTTGCCCTAAAAGTGTGATGTCTTTGTAGCCGGCTTCAACTAAGCTTTTTGCTTCTGCTAAGATAGCTTCTTTATCGCGGCTTCTTTCTCTGCCACGTACATAGGGTACGATACAATATGAGCAAAAATTATCGCAGCCGTACATAATCGGCAACCATGCTTTGATTGTACTGTCGCGATGTTTTGGTATATCTTCTACAATCTTGTATTCTTTGCTGTCTTCGATAAAAACACGCTTTCTTTCTGTTTTTGCACGTTCAAGCAGCTCCGGGAAGCGGTGTATTTCATTTGGTGGAAACACTAGATTTACATGCTCGTAGGATTCACGTATTTTTTCAACTGTTTCGGGTATTCCTGCAAGGCATCCGCAAAACACGATGATTTTCTTTTTTCTTGGTGTTTTTATGTGAACAAGCTCTCCAACATTACCGAGTACACGGTTCTCCGCATTTTGTCTGATTGCACAGGTGTTTACAATCGCAACATCAGCTTCAAACTCATCATAGGTTATCTCATAACCCATTTCGATGAGCATTCCTCGAAGCTTTTCGCTGTCCGATTCGTTTAGCTGGCAACCGTAGGTGTCAACATACGCAAACTGTTTTGTATTTATCATAGGGGTATTATATATGGAAAGCGATGATTTTTCTATAGGGGAATTGTTAACCTTGAAATCTTATTGACAAAAGTATATAGAAGTATATACGGGATTTAAAAGTATATAGAAGTATATACGGGATTGTAAAGTATATAAACTCTAAAACTAAATTACTAATTTAGTTTTAGAGTTGGCAAAAACGACTTGAATTATGCTTAAAAGTTATTGACATTGTTGCTTTTGTGGTTTATTATAGGAATTACAAAGGAGAGCTTCGTAGTGTTTAGAATAAAACTATATAAAAATGCACAGGGAAAACAGCCAATTAAAGAATATTTGACAGCGTTAGCAAGCAAAACTGACAAAGATAGTCGCATTAAACTGAGTAAAGTAGACTATTATATGCAAGTACTCAGAAAATATGGAACACGAGCTGGTGAACCTTTTGTGAAGCATATAGAGGGTGACATATGGGAATTACGTCCTATGAGTGATAGATTTTTCTTCTTTGGTTGGCATAATAATCATTTCATCATGCTTCATCATTTTATTAAGAAAACAAAGAAAACTCCGTCGCAAGAAATAAAGCAAGCAAAACGAAACATGAATGATTTTATAGAGAGGAGCAGTCAAGATGAGAAATAAAGTAATTTCGCCAGTTGGTGATGACTGGAATGACCTTAGGGAAGTGCTATTAACACCAGAAGAACGTGTGCAGACAGATATTAAAGTTGCACTTCTTAATGAAATCATAAATGCACGTCAATCTAACGGACTGACTCAAAAAGAGTTAGAAACAGCTAGCGGTGTTAAGCAACCAGTCATAGCCAGGTTAGAACGTGGCAGTACAGACCCGCAGTTATCAACTATTATAAGAGTACTAGCACCACTAGGTAAAACCATAGCCATTGTACCTCTTGAACAAAAAGCCTAGTCATAATATGAAAGAGTTCTTAGGTTATAAAATACAGGAGCACAAATACTAACTACCTATTTCAACTAAGTTTAATTGTCTATCTTGATATACTTTATTTCGTGTATCAAGATTTGCTCGTGGTTCAAAATTTACAGTTCTGTTGTCCCAGTCAATTCCCAAGTTAAAACATGATAAAATATCATTACCTAGTAATAAACGATAATCAAGTTTTTTTGCTTCTGTGTATTTACAGCCATTGCATGATAGTTTTGGCAATTTCGCTTTTTTATCCATCAAAATACCAAATGGATAATCTTTGCCTTCTACTCCATAAATGTTTATTACCGGTAATTTAATATAGTACGATTCAACTTCTTCTCCTGACGCTACTGTAATAGGGCGATTTGAAGGTATCTTATTTTTATCAACCCAGTTTGTTGTGTATCCTAGCTTAAACAAAGCATCCTTAGATATTGTGGAAAAATCCGCTCCAGTATCGACTTTAAATTCAGTTGCTTTCATAAGTGAGGTATTATATGGTTTTATATACATTTCACACATAATTCTGCCGGAGTCTAAGATTCTTAATTTAGGCATGTGAATATATTCCCCCTACTTCCATGGGATATACAACACTAAATCCAGAAGCAAAGCCACCATTATGTTGTTCAAAAACATCAGATGTTGGAATTTTATATAATTCATCTTCTGTGTCTGCGGTATATATAGCATAACACAAATTTGAATATGGGTCTGTATAATTTACTTCTCCTACAATTATATATTGAAACCACTTTGTAGCATATTTTGTTTTTAATTCCTGTAGTGTCATTATATCTTTCTTTTTAATTTTCTTAACCATTTATAACACCTACCTTTTTTTAGGAAAGTTATCTTATATATGTCAGTTTATCACAATTGTAATTATTATGCAAAATTAAAACTAAACTTAACACCGCCGCGATTATGAAAAAACACGCGATTATAAAAAATCTTGAATAAATATGGTAATAGTGGTAAAATCATATTTACTTAAGAAAAGGAAAATAGAATGAAAAATCTGATTATTGACCTTCGTGTTGTTAGAAACAATCTTCGTGCGATAAAAGATCGCGCTGAGGGTGTGCATGTTTTTTGTGATTTGAGTGCAAATGCAGGCGGTATGGGACTGCTTGTTGTTGCGAAGTTTCTTAAAGATGAGGGTATTCGCAACTTTGTTGTTTCCGACCCTGAGGATGCTAAGCTTCTGCGTGAAAGTGGATTTACAAAAGAGCGTATTATGATGCTCCGAAGCACCGCTGACCCGAACGAAATTGCCGCACTTTTGACTTATGGCGTAATTTGCACAGCCGGTTCGTATGATGCTGCTGTTGCTATAAATGGTATCGCCGAGCAGTACAAAATTGTAGCCGATATTCAAATTATGATTGATACCGGACTTGGTTGTTATGGTTTTCAACCCACTGAGCTTGATAAGGTCGCCGCAATCTATAACTATATGTCAAGGTTAAATGTTATAGGTACGTTTACGACATTTTCTGCCTCATGGCGAAGCAAAAAGAAAACATTTGCACAACTTGATAAGTTTAACTTGGCTCTTGATAGAATTATTGACAGTGGTTTTGAGCCGGGCGCTGCACATATCGTTGACTCTGCCGCACTATTTAAGTACGACATCGAGCTTATGGATGCGGTGCGTGTTGATACAGCGCTCACAGGAAGAATCCCTGGCAAAAACATCCCCGAATTGTCAAAGGTTGGTTTTATCGAAGCCGGTCTTGAAGAAGTGGGTTGGCATCCAAAGGGGCATACATTAGGAACAGGACGTGGTTTTGTTACAAAAGCTCCGACAAAAATCGCTATTCTTTCGGTCGGGTACTATCATGGGTTTAGTGTTGACCGATATATCGCAGAAAGCAGCCTTTTTGGTTTCGTTCGTTGGCGCCGTCGCAAGATGTTTGTTCGTGTAAACGGAAGCAAGGCTAAGGTTTTGGGTAGCGTAGGGCTTATGCATACAATGATTGACGTCACAAATATTAACTGTACTGTTGGTGATATTGCTGTTCTTGATGTTGACCCTGTAAATGTTAAAGGTCTACCAATCGAATATCGCTAGGAAAACAAAAAATGCAAAGAATATTACAATTAGAGCAGCATGTCGCAGACCTTATAGCAGCAGGTGAAGTTGTACAACGACCTGCTTCTGTTGTTAAAGAGCTTTTAGAAAACTCAATAGATGCCGGGGCAAGTGTTATTACTGTTGAAATAACCTCCGGTGGAATGTCGTATATACGCATAACTGATGACGGGCACGGCATTTCTCCCGAAGATGTAAAGACCGCATTTTTACGGCACGCAACAAGCAAGCTTCGAGATGCGGAAGGTCTTGAAGCTATTGGCACACTCGGATTTCGCGGTGAAGCTCTTGCAGCAATTGCCGCTGTTTCCCGAATTGAATTGCAAACTCGTGTGCAAGGTTCTCTTGAAGGCGTTTGCATAGTTTTAGAGGGTGGCGAGGTTCGAGATGTTTCTTCGGTTGGATGTCCTGAGGGAACGACTATTATTGTGCGTGACTTGTTTTACAATACACCTGCACGTTTGAAGTTTATGAAAACCGACCGTGCCGAGGGGTCGGCTGTTGCATCTATTGTGCTAAAAGCTGCACTTTCAAGACCGGATGTGTCTGTGCGGTTTATAAAAGACGGGAAAACCGAGTATCATACCCCCGGAGACTCCAAAGTTGACTCATGTATTTACAGTTTGTTTGGCAGAGAAATTGAAGCAGGGTTTGTTGCGGCAGAGTTATCCGACGAAAACATAACAGTGAGCGGATATATTTCAAAGCCGAATGAAGCTCGCGGAAACAGAGGTTATCAATTTTTCTTTGTAAATGGTCGCTCTATTCGTTCGTTATTATTACAAACAGCTCTTGAAAATGCTTATAAAAATATTATTCAATCAGGTCGTTTTCCGTCGTGTGTGCTTTATATCACAACAAATCAGGCAAATGTTGATGTTAATGTACACCCAGCAAAAACAGAGGTGAAATTTTTCTCCGAAAAACAAATCTATGACGGGATTTATTATGCAGTTTTGGGAACGTTGGAGAGTTGTGGTGCTATTGAGGGGGTTGCAACATCTCTGACAGAGACGGAGCACGCCCGCAATGACGAGAAAACTCAAGGGATTTCAATGTCTCTTACAGAGACGTGGCAAGCTCGCAGTGACGGGAAAACTCAGGGAGTTGCAGAGCCAACTTACAAATATCATCAAACCTCTATTAAATCAAATCAAACCGCAAACATTTACACCGCACCAAATAATGCCAATAATCTATATACCGCACCAACTAAAGTTGTTAACTCATATAATACACCGGATGAAAACTTAACTTCACAAATAAATGCACCACCATTGGAAGAAACCTTACAATTTCGGATAATCGGAGAAGCCTTTAATGTTTATATAATCGTTGAATGTCAAAACAGTGTCTTTTTTATCGACAAACACGCAGCACACGAACGAATACATTATGACGCACTCCGTAGCGGTATGCATATACCAATGTCCGAAACACTGCTCACCCCAATTATATGTCATTTTGGAAATGAAGATACCATTCTGTTACTTGAAAACACAGAGATTCTCGACTTTTTGGGTTTTTCTGCGGAAAGTTTTGGTGATGATTCTATAGCAATCAGGCATATTCCTGCTGATATAAACATTGCTGATACTGAAGTATTACTTTCTGAGATTTGTTCTCTCTTTAAGCTTGGTGGCACAAACGAGCAAGCAAATAAAGACAAAATCTACAAATCTATCGCTTGCAAAGCCGCAATAAAAGCAGGTAGTTTATCCAACATCAAAGAGCTTGAAGCGTTAACAGAGCGTGTTTTGTCCGGTGAGGTGACACATTGTCCGCATGGTCGTCCTGTTTTTTACGAGATAACAAAAACTACGCTGGATAAAGGTTTCGGGAGAGTATGAGTATAATTGTAATTACAGGGCCGACAGCTACGGGTAAAACAGCGTTGGGTGTGGCTCTGGCAAAGAAAATAAATGGTGAAATCGTCTCTGCTGACTCAATGCAGGTGTACACGCAGATGAATATTGGCACAGCTAAACCCACACAAACAGAAATGGGCGGCATTTGCCATTATATGATAAACATAATACAACCGAGCGAGGATTATTCTGTTGCACGTTATGTAAAGGAAGCGACCGAATGTGTCGATAATATAATAAATAGCGGAAAACAGCCAATAATCGTTGGCGGTACGGGTTTATATATTGATTCATTACTTAAAGGACGAGATTTTTTAGAACGTGGTGACATGGAGCTGCGTAAGGTTTTGGAAAAAAAGTATGATGAAATTGGCGGAGAGTTAATGCTCGCTGAACTAGGCAAAATTGACCCTGTTAGTGTAGAAAGATTGTTTCCAAATGATAAAAAGCGTATTGTCCGCGCGTTAGAAATATATAAACACACCGGAAAACTAATATCAGAGCATGATGCTTTGTCAAAGAAAATACCACCTCGTTATAATGCCATAAAGTTTGCTTTGAAGTATAATGATAGAAATGTTTTATACGAAAAAATCAACAAACGTGTTGATAATATGATAAAAAACGGACTCATCGACGAGATAAAATCATTATTAAATAGTGGCATTACCGAAAAACACATCTCAATGCAAGCAATTGGTTATAAGGAAATCGCAAAAGCACTTATTAATAATACGGATTTAGATGAAGCAATAGAGAAGGTGAAAATGGAATCAAGGCGGTACGCCAAACGTCAGCTAACGTGGTTTAGACGAGATAAGGATATAACTTGGATATATTGGGATGATGAACCAAATATCAAGCATGGTGTAGATAAAATAATGGAGAAGCTTTATGAAACGAAGTGATTTTTACATAAGATTAACAACCGGTGTGCTGTTTTTGGCGGTTGCATGTTACTTGGGGTTTTATTTGTACACTGCGTTTGCAAACACTTATGAAACAACCGTTGCAATCAGCTATTCTGTTGAAGAAACGTTAGCAACACAGGGATATATTGTCCGAACAGAAACTGTACTTGATGATTTTGG
>JAITFS010000067.1 GCA_031281195.1 Oscillospiraceae bacterium | reverse complement strand
ATCGGTCAGGACGAGGCCTCCTGCGTTGTGTATGGTATGCCTATGGAAGCTTATAAGAGAGGCGGAGTCAGCGAACAACTACCACTCAATTCCATTGGTGATGCTGTATTACGGCGATTTAGCGGACGCCGATGAGCCACACGAGGGTTGACAAAATAAAAACATGGTGGCGTACCCACGTCAAAATACCCCTCGGAGTTAAAATCGCTATTTGTGTTTTCCCAGTAATTGCAACAGCTCTGTTTTATTTACTACAATCTTCTGTAGGTGTTATGAACTGGGCTGTTTCTTATATTTCCAATCCCGCTCGCAGTACATTTGCATTTTTAAGTGCAATTTATCCAATTGCTTTATTTGAAATATTTGCAACAGCTCTTGGATTATTTTTAATTTATTATATCATCAAATCTATTCGTGACAGTTGGCGGAGACGCAACAGATGGAAGCTTCTTGGCAGGCGTTTTCTACCAATTATTGTTGCTACATTTTATTTATGGGGAGCATTTTGCTGGATTTGGAACAGTGGTTATTTTGCAACCGGTTTCGCAGAAAAATACGATTTAACTAATGATGGGGTAAACCGTAGCGATCTGGTTGCAGTTACAAGACATTTTGCTGAAAAAGCAAACGAACTTTCTCTTTTAGTTGAGCGTGACGAAGACGGCAAATACATCATGCACAGACAAACAATGTTTGCTGAGTCTGTAGATATTTACAAAAATGTTTCTAAAGAATTTCCAAGCCTAAATGGCAGACTTTATACCCCAAAACCAATGTATCTATACTCGTGGCTTATGAGCATAACCGGTTACAGTGGTATGTATTTTGCTCTGACAGGTGAAGCCATGATAAACATTCAACCGCCGGGGTTATACATGCCCTCAACGGTTGCACACGAACACGCTCATAAACTAGGAGTTTTTGCTGAAGATGAAGCAAACTTTGTTGCTATTTTAGCTTGTATAACTTCTGATAACCCAACATTTCAGTATGCAGGTTATATGTTGGGTTTAAATTATTTGCTTGCTGCTATAGCCTTTCCTGAAAATTTGTTTTCCAGTAGTTTTAGTGAGGAGTGGTTAGAAATATCTGCTAGTCTTACAAGAGAAATTGAAAGAGACAGGTTGGATAACTGGGAATTTTGGGCAAAAACAAGAACTTCAAATATAGGTGTTGAGTTTATTGATAATATTCTTTCTAATGTAATGGAAGTAACAAGAGATGTAGTAGACAATATCTATGACGATTTCTTACAATCACAAAATCAAGAATTAGGCTTAAGGTCTTATGGTGCATGTGTGGATTTATTAGTCGAATATTTTAAGGATTCGTTGCACATGCCCCAAGAGCCGTAACAAAAATTGCTTCCTCCGGAATAATGAAGTTTATTCCTGTAAAATCTGAAAAGCTTTTAAATACATCTTTTGTTTGTGGAAATGTCGCTAATGTACCTGTTAAAACGACATTTTTTATTGTGCTATTTTTAAGAGCAAAAGTCGCTAACATTCCGATTGTTTCTAAAACCATGTTGATTATACCGAGTGCAATGTCACTTTCTGATGCTGTGCTTTTTATTTTTCCGAAGTTAGCCGCTGTTAAATGAGATGGTAGCGATTTTACTTCTTTACCAAAAATATCACGAACAGAGAGGTCAACATTTTTTATATCACCATTTTCTGCTAGTGCAAGTATTGCATCAATGTCGTTTTTGCCAAGCATCAGCAAGGCAAGCCCTAAAATTGTGCCACCACCTACACCTGTTCCACCGATGTGCTCTATGTGATTTTTTGTGGCTTTAACAAAAGCTGTGCCTGTTCCCATGCTGACAACCAAAGCCTCATCAAGATTTGTTACATTTAATGCACCAAAACCTATCGCTTGAAACTCATTTACTTTAAGTGTTTCTATCCCGTACACATCTTCATCTATAAACGATGCGCCCACTCCGGTTAGATAAATCTTCGAGACATCATCCAATTTTATTTTTTGACAAGATAAAAACTTGCCAATTGAGCCGTACATTGAAGTGATTTGATCTGCTGCTTTAACTTGCAATTTTTCAGGCAAAACCTTGCTGTGCTGCGAGTCAAACCCCAACACATCTCCTGCACTATTACATTCAAAGCCAACAATCTTTGTCGTTGACCCACCAACATCTATCCCTAAAATAATATTCATAAGTATCTTTTTCTACTTTCTTGTTTGCAATTGCTAACTTGTATAGTGTATAATATACACGCTAATATCACTTGTCAAGAAAACGTAATAAATCATTAAGGAGAATATCTTTGAGATTTTTTATTAGTGCAGTTCCATTTTTTGATGCAAATATGGTTGTCCACGCATATCAGATGATGACTCAAGACGGCAACAAGCTAATGGGTGCAGTCGATGATTATCGTATGCTGGGTGGCGAGCTACTTGCACCTGAGCTGGAGTTTTTACGAGAGGTTGGCACTGAACCATTTGCAGGAGAAAACGACTTTTTTGTAAAAATAAGTAAGTATCAATTACTTGTTGGTATGCCGCTATCGATGCAAATACCACCGGAGCGTTTGGTTTGCGTAATTCACAAGGACACACTCTCTGATAATGCTGCTTCTGCAAAGCTTAGTATTCTCAAACGTAAGGGATATAAGCTTGCTGTTGACGGGTATCCTCAAGCAATCAGTATGGACACCGCTGTTAAAGTTTTTGACTATATCCTTTTAAGCTCTGATGACATTAATTTCCAAACAGAGCTTAAAGAAATCCGTCCATATATTTTTAAGATTAGACTCGTTATTACAAATGTGCCTGATATGGAAAGCTTTAAAAAATACTCCGGAGCTCGTGGAGTGCTGCTTTCCGGTAATTTCTACAGTAAACCGATAACAAAAGGAAATGTGGATATATCACCTCTAAAAATAAACGCATTAAATCTACTCGGAAAAATAAATGATGAAGATTCTTTAGATTTGGGTGAAGCTGCTGCAATTATCGAACGTGACCCTGCCCTTTCTATCTCACTTTTACGATTTATAAACCTTATGAACCCCGACCGCAGCCGCAAGATTGACTCAATCCGTAATGCAGTTGCGATACTCGGTCAAAAAGAGGTCAAAAAGTGGGCATCAATCGCAATTTCTGTCGGAATGGGAGAAGACCGCCCAAGTGAAATCACACGCTTATCGCTGATTCGTGCAAAGTTTGCAGAAAATCTCGCTCCTGCTTTTGAAATGGCATTAAAATCAGGCGCATTATTTATGGCAGGTTTATTCTCGTTACTTGATGTCATCTTACAAATGCCTCTCGAAAAAGCTATTGACGAGGTCGCAGCATCTGCTGAGATAAGAACCGCACTTCTTGACCGCAAAGGTCAAATCAGCGAGGTTCTAAGCTTAATCTTTGCTTATGAACATGCAGATTGGTATACAACCTCAATTCTAATGGTGAAAAATGGCATTAATGTAGAGCAGTTATCTCAAGCATTTCTTGATGCATTGTTGTGGTATAGGCATCTGCTTGATGCTATCGCAGAAGAAGATGATAATGAAGCAATAACTGATGCAAACAGTGAGACATAACCATGAGTAGAATAATGGCAATCGACTACGGAGATGCTCGCACAGGTGTTGCTGTATCAGATATTACGCAAACAATAACAGGTGATACATTGGTTATAAAAAGTAAAAATAAACAAGAAACAGCACGTTTAATCGCTGACGAAGCAACAAAACGTGGTGTTTCGTGTATTGTGGTTGGTTATCCTAAAAATATGGACGGAAGTATTGGAAGCAGAGCAAAAAAAAGTGAGCAACTTGTTACTGCACTACAATCTATCTGTGAGATTGAGATTAAACTGTGGGACGAACGTTTGACAACAGTTAGCGCACACAAGGTGCTTGATACTGCCGAAAAATACGGAAAAAAACGCAAGGAAGCTGTTGATGCAGTCGCCGCATCACTGATACTGGAAGGATACCTAAGGCAGTAAAGTTTATTTTTTACAATACTTGATTTTATTTTTACAAAGATGTAATATAGTTATATGGAAAACGCTCTAAATTTGGAGGTCGTAAATGGAACGCACTGACAAGGAAAACTATTATCTGGATATCGCAGAAACAGTAATGATTCGTTCAACCTGCCGCCGCAGAAAATATGGAGCAATTATCGTATATAATGATGAAATTATCGCAACCGGTTACAATGGAGCACCACGCGGTAGAAAAAACTGCCTTGACCGTGCGGTATGCATGAGAGATGAGCTTGGAGTACCAAGCGGTGAGCGATACGAACTATGCAGAAGTGTACATGCTGAAGCAAATGCAATAATCTCAGCAGCACGCAGAGACATGATGGGTGCAACGCTATATCTATCAGGCTTTGATGCAAAAACAGGTGAACTATTAGACGATACAATACCATGCAGTATGTGCCGTCGTTTAATAATTAACTCAGGTATAGAAAAAACCGTATGCCGCGTAAAAAACGGAAAGCAAATTATAATCAACACTCGAGATTGGGTGTTTAACGATGATTCAATCTTAGATGGTACGCAGTTTTCTCTATGAGTATAGAAAATAAAAATAATGTAAATCAATTCACCCGAACAGCTATGCTGCTCGGGTTGGATTCTATTGCTACTCTAAGCAAACTTCGAGTTGCAGTTTTTGGTATTGGCGGAGTTGGTGGACACGCAACAGATGCATTGTGCCGCTCCGGAATTGGTGCAATTGATGTTTTTGATGGTGATGTGGTTGATATTACAAACATAAACCGTCAACTAATTGCTACACACAGCACAATTGGTCAAAATAAAATTGATGTCATGCAAAAGCATTTATTAGACATAAATCCAAATGTTTCTGTCAAGGCATTAAAGATTTTTTATCTTCCTGAGACAGCAGATGAGATAGATTTATCTGTTTATGACTATATTGTAGATGCTGTTGATACAATAACTGCAAAGCTGGAGCTTGTAAGCCGTGCTGCTAAGATAAATGTACCGATTATTAGCTCAATGGGAGCAGCAAACAAGCTAAACCCCACAGCATTTGAAGTTGCTGATATTTTTAACACATCAGTATGCCCCATAGCAAAAGTAATGAGGCATGAACTAAAAAAACGTGATATAAAAAAATTAAAAGTCGTCTATTCAAAAGAAAAACCAAAAACTCCAATTATCCCTCATAACGAAAATAACACCCATACATCAAGAAATCGCCCTCCTGTATCTTCTGTTTCTTTTGTCCCTCCGGTTGTTGGATTAATAATTGCCGGTGAGGTAATAAAGGATTTGCTTAGAGTTAATATGTAATAATATTCTTATATGGTCTCGGAAAGCGGAGCCATGGATGGCGTAGCGCCGAAACTCTGAGCATGGAGGCTCAGCGTTTCGGAAAAGAGACTATCATAAGAATATTATTACGCAAATTATAAAAACAAATCACCTATTGCGGTTTTTGTATAATGATGATATTATTAGATTAATCGATTTTAGTGAGGTGATAAAATGAAATTAGATCAAGTTTTGGAAGTTTTAGAAGCTCAGATTTGTACAGACGCACCACTTAATGATATCGAAATTCTCGCAGCTTGCGGTTCAGACCTTATGAGTGATGCTCTTGCTTTTGGAGAAAACAAAGGACTATTACTCACAGGGTTAAACAATCCGCAATGTATACGTACCGCTGAAATGATGGATATACATTGTGTTGTTCTTGTGCGTGGAAAAGAACCCGATGATGCGCTGGTTACACTTGCAAATGAAAAAGAAATCGTAGTTATGCGAACAGATTTTTCAATGTACACATCTTGTGGTCGTTTATATGAAGCCGGCTTATCAGGCGGAGATATTAGTTAGAAGGAATAATCATTATATGTCTCAAGTGCTTACCCAAAAATATGTTGTTGGCGCTGATGATTTTGCAGCAGCAGGTGCAGCTTCCGCAGCGGTCAAAAAAACATTAAAACAACTAAACTTCCCTGTTGATTTCATCCGCCGTGCATCAATTGCAATGTATGAAGGTGAAATTAACATGGTTATTCACGGTGGCGGTGGTGTTGCAAGTGTAGAAATATATGAGGACTGTGTTAAGATAATACTTACTGACAAAGGTCCCGGAATCCCTGATATTGAGCAAGCTATGCAAGAGGGTTATTCTACAGCGACAGATTCAATACGTGAACTGGGCTTTGGTGCAGGAATGGGTCTGCCAAACATTAAGAAACAAAGTGATGACTTTGAGATAACAAGTGAAGTTGATAAAGGTACAACTTTAATTATAACTATAAACTCTAATTCATAGGAGTAGCTGATGGAATCTATATCACATTCTGTTACATTGGATGCAGATAAGTGTAAGGGTTGTATAAACTGTATAAAGAGATGTCCTACCGAAGCAATACGTGTGAGAAACGGTAAGGCTGTCATTATGAGTGACCACTGCATTGATTGCGGTGAGTGTATTCGTATTTGCCCAAATCATGCAAAAAAAGCAATATCAGACCCAATTTCAATAATGAAAAATTTTAAGTACAAGATTGCATTGCCTGCACCGTCATTATATGGTCAATTCAGGGGGAATCGTGATGCAAATGTGATATTAACCGCATTGATTAACATCGGTTTTGATGATATTTATGAGGTGGCGCTAGCCGCTCAATCTGTATCTGACTATACAACAGAGATTTTACCCGGAGCTCGTGCTCTCTTACACGGGCCGCTTATAAGCTCTGCTTGCCCTGTTATTGTAAAGCTCATTAGTATACGTTATCCGGAGCTGATGGATAATGTATTAAAGATAATTACACCGGCAGAGCTTGCAGCAATCGCAGCAAGAGCAAAGGCGGTAGAAGAAACAGGATTAAAGCCTGAGGAAATCGGCGTTTTCTTTATTTCTCCATGCCCTGCAAAAATCACAGCACTAAAACATCGTATTGGTTATAACGAACCTGTTGTAGATGGTATTTTTTCATTCTCCGAGCTGTACAAATCATTATTACCCGCTGTTGCTAAGATAAATGAACCAAAGGATTTATCTAAAGCCGGTATTCGTGGAATCGAATGGTCATATTCAGGTGGTGAAGGTAGTGCAATTGGTGAAAACTTATTTGTTGCTGTAGACGGGATTGATAATGTTATACGCGTTTTAGATGAAATTGAAAATGATAAGCTATCAAACGTACGTTTTATAGAGTTAAATGCTTGTCCCGGTGGTTGTGTTGGTGGTTGTCTCGCTGTTGAAAACCCATTTGTAGCCAGAGCACGAATCCAACGTCTTGGAATAACAATGGGTGATAAAAAATGTAACAACACTGTTGATTCAAAGTTTTTAGAACCTAAAATATTAAATTGGGAGAAAACACCCGAATGTCATTCAATCCTTAGTCTCGATTCTGACAGAGGTACAGCAATGAGAAAGCTTGCTGACATAGAAGCACTCTATGAAACATTACCCAGTATTGACTGTGGTTCATGTGGTGCTCCGTCATGTCATGCACTGGCAGAAGATATTATTAAAGGAACGGCTTTGGAAAGTGATTGTGTGTTTAAATTACGAGAACGAATGGGCACATTGTTTCATGAAATGGCAGAATTACAAGAGTATATGCCACCACCCTTTAGAGAAGTAAAACAATAAAGTATTTGTGCCGCCGAAAGCGGCAGAATGGGGTAGAATATGACAGTTACTCAATTAGCAGAAAAGCTGGAACTAAAAAAGCTATCCAATGGAGAGGATAAAGAGGTCAATTCATGTTATATATCCGATCTTTTAAGCCGTGTACTTGGTGGGTGCAGCCCAAATGATGTGTGGATTACTGTTCAAACATCATTAAATATGGTTGCCGTTGCAGTGATGGCTGATATTTCATTCGTGATACTCCCCGAGGATGTAACCGCTCCGGTTAATGTTATCCTCAAAGCTAATGACGAAGGTTTACCGGTGTATTCATCAAGTAAAAGTGCTTATGAGCTTGCACTATTGATAGGTGATTTGCTTTAATGCAATCTTTTTATTACGACTTACATATACATACCGGTTTATCTCCGTGCGCAGATAATGATATGACACCAAATGATATTGTCGGAATGGCTATATTGGGTGGACTTGATGTTATCGCTGTAACAGACCACAACACAATCGGTAATGCAGCCGCTGTTATTAAAGCAGCCGCTGTTGCAGAAAAACAACATGGGAAATCCCTACTGGTGCTACCCGGGATTGAAGTCTCCACAGCAGAAGAAGTACATGTTATATGTTTATTCCCAAACATAGATGAAGCAGAAGCTTTTGATGCTAATCTTTCATCTTTTTATTCTCTAATTCCAAATCGTGAGGATATATTTGGTTCTCAGATAATATTTGACGAAAATGATAAAATAATAAACAATGTGGAGCGAATGTTAATAGCTCCAACCGGCATTTCATTTGATAATCTTTATGACTTAACAATTGAACACAATGGAGTTTTTATACCTGCTCATATTGACAGAGATTCATTTAGCGTTATTTCAAACTTAGGTTTTCTGCCACCCCATCTTAAAATCAATACTGTAGAAATTTCACAAAAAGGTGCAGAAAAAGGTATTGGCAAATCTCTCGTAAAAAATAATTCTGATATAAACACGATAATATCCTCAGATGCTCACCAATTATGGGCGATAAATGATAAAAAACACTTTTTTTCACTTCCTGAATTGTCTGCTGATGTTGTAATTGATTTTTTACGTTGATTTTTTAGCGAACCTGTTATACTATAGTCAATGTGTTTTACTTCAAGAAAGGAGTGCTTATTTATGACAGCATCTACCACCCTAGCATTTAAAGGAACAAAGGAGCAAGAGCAGAAATTAAAAGATGTAATTGTTCAACACAAATCGCAAAAAGGGGCACTTATGCCCGTGCTTCAAGAAGCACAAGAAATCTATGGATATATGCCACGAGAAGTTCAGATTATGGTTGCTGAAGGAATGGGTGTAACTCTTGCTGAAGTCTACGGCATAGTTACGTTTTATTCTCAGTTTCACCTGCAACCAAAAGGCAAGTATAAGGTACATATATGTATTGGTACTGCTTGTTATGTTAAAGGTGCGGGTAAAATACTGGAAAAATTCGAAAGAGAGCTTGGCATTAAAGACGGCGAGTGTACATCAGACGGTAAGTTTTCTGTTGATGGATTACGTTGTGTGGGCGCTTGCGGGCTTGCACCGGTACTTTCGGTTAATGAAGATGTCTACGGCAAAGTAACCGAAGATCAAGTAGCAGAAATCTTAGCAAATTATAAGGATTAATTGATTGCTATGATGGATGAACTTTCACTAAACATACTGGATATTGCACAAAACTCAATTGCTGCAAATGCAAGGTTTATTGAGATTGATGTTATTGAGAACGACGATGATAATACACTTATCATACGTGTAAAGGACGACGGAAAAGGAATGAGCAAGGAGCTTGTTGAAACAGTAGAAAATCCTTTTGTCACTACACGGACTACAAGAAAAATCGGGCTTGGTATATCATTTCTAAAAGAAGCCGCAGAGCTAACCGGCGGTACAATTGAGTTAGATTCAACTCCTGATGTTGGAACAACTATAACCGCAACCTTTATCAAAGACAATCTTGACCGTCAGCCAATAGGTGATTTGACAGCTACCATAATAGCGCTTGTAACGCTTAATCCTAGCATTGACTTTAATTTCACCTATACTGTAAATGAAAACGAGTTTAATTTTAACACAAAAGAAATAAAAACCATGTTAGGTGATGATACGGAATTAAACAACCCTCCTATAGTGCAGTTTTTAACAGGATATGTAAACGAGCATATAGTTAACCTAAATGGAGAGAGTATATAACAAGAAAGGAATAAGAGAACGAATATGAAATCATTAGCTGAACTTGCAGCCATCAGAGACAAAATGAAACAAAACACCACAATCCGTGAGGATGGTGAGAAAGCCATTAGAATTGTTGTCGGAATGGCTACTTGCGGTATTGCAGCAGGTGCACGACCTGTTCTTAACGCAATCACAGCAGAGCTTGCAAAAGAAAACATCAATCATGTAACAGTTGCTCAAACCGGTTGTATCGGACGATGCACACTTGAGCCAATTATTGATGTTATTGTTCCCGGAGAAGAACCTGTGACGTATGTACATGTGACCCCTGATAAGATTCCGAAGATTATCAAAAGCCATGTAATAAATGATGTACCGGTTATGGAATACACAGTCGCAGCTTACGAAAACTAATGTATAAAAAATTAAAAGCAGGCTTTTAATTATATTTATAAAAGGGAGGTAACCTATGATTAGATCTCATATTATGCTATGCAGCGGAACAGGTTGCGTTGCTTCGGGGTGTCACTCGGTTAGTGATGCTATAGAAGCCGAAATCAAAGCAGTGGGACTGGAAAATGAAGTTAAAATCGTTCACACAGGATGCTTTGGTCTTTGCGCACTTGGTCCTATAATGATAATCTATCCGGAAGGTAGTTTTTATGCTGAGGTAAAACCGGAGGATTGTAAAGAGATTGTTGACGAGCATCTCTTAAAAGGCCGCATAGTAAAACGTTTGTTATACCATGAAACAGTTTCTGATGATGATACTATTACATGCCTTAGCAAAACAGGTTTTTACAGCAAACAACTTCGTGTTGCTCTTCGTTTATGCGGAGTAATAGACCCGGAAGCCATTGACGAATACATCGGTTTTGATGGTTATCAAGCTCTTGGTAAGGTTCTCACAGAAATGAAACAAGAGGAAGTTATTGATTTACTTAAAAAATCAGGTTTACGTGGTAGAGGTGGAGCAGGCTTCCCAACCGGCTTAAAATGGGAGTTTGCGGCAAAAGCAAAGGGTGACCAAAAATATGTTTGCTGTAATGCAGACGAAGGTGACCCCGGTGCGTTTATGGATCGCTCTATTCTTGAGGGTGACCCGCATGCTGTAATCGAAGCAATGACTATTGCAGGTTATGCGGTCGGAGCAGATCAAGGTTATGTTTATGTACGTGCTGAGTATCCAATTGCTGTAAAACGACTGGCTCTTGCAATCGAGCAAGCTAAGGAATACGGTCTACTTGGTAAAAACATTTTTGATTCCGGTTTTGATTTTGACCTTGAAATTCGACTAGGTGCAGGAGCATTTGTATGCGGTGAAGAAACAGCACTGTTAACATCAATCGAAGGCAACCGCGGTGAACCAAGACCCAGACCACCATTCCCTGCCGTTAAAGGACTTTTTGACTGTCCAACAGTCCTAAACAATGTTGAAACTTATGCAAATATTCCACAAATAATCCTAAAAGGGCCTGAGTGGTTTTCATCAATGGGTACAGAAACCTCAAAAGGCACAAAGGTTTTTGCACTTGGTGGTAACGTTACAAACATAGGACTTGTTGAAATACCAATGGGTACAACACTCCGTGAAATCGTCGAAGACATCGGTGGTGGTATACCTAACGGTAAAAAATTCAAAGCTGCTCAAACAGGCGGCCCGTCGGGTGGTTGTATTCCTGTAGAACATTTTGATGTACCAATCGACTTTGAAAACCTCTCTGCAATCGGATCAATGATGGGTTCGGGTGGTTTGATAGTAATGGACGAAGATAGCTGTATGGTTGATATAGCAAAGTTTTTCCTCAGCTTCACTGTTGATGAATCCTGCGGTAAATGCACACCTTGCAGAGTTGGTACTAAGCGTCTTTATGAACTGCTTGATAAGATAACATCGGGTAAAGGTGAAATGAGCGACTTTGATCAACTTGACAAGCTTTGTCACCATATCATCACATCATCACTTTGCGCTCTTGGACAAACAGCTCCAAATCCTGTTCTTTCAACACTTACATTCTTTAAGGATGAATATCTTGCACACATTGTTGACAAAAAATGCCCGGCAGGTGTATGTAAAGATTTACTTGAATACTTCATTATCGAAGAAAAATGTGTTGGTTGTACAATTTGTGCCAGAGCATGTCCTGTGAGTTGTATTGAAGGTAAAGTTAAGGTTCCGCATGTGATAGATCAAAGTAAATGTATAAAGTGTGGCGTTTGCAAGGAAAAATGCAAATTCGACGCAATTGTAATACAATAAGAAAGGAGCGACTGATATAATGGAAATGATTAATATAAAAATAAACAACATATCGCTCCAAGTACCAGCAGGAATAACTGTCTTGGAGGCTGCAAAGTACGGGAAAATCGAAATCCCGACACTTTGTTATTTAAAAGACCTATGTGCGCCGGGTGCATGCCGTATCTGTATCGTAGAGGTTAAAGGCAACCGCACTCTTGCAGCAGCATGTGTTTTCCCTGTACATGATGGTATGGAAGTGTTTACAAACACTCCGGTTCTAAGAGAATCACGAAAACAAACACTGGAGCTTCTTGTTTCAGACCATAACAGAGAGTGTCTATCTTGTGCAAAAAGCACTGATTGTGAGCTTCAAAGACTCTGCGTTGAGTACGGTGTTGTTGAAGACACATTTAAGGGAATCATGCGTGAAACCACAATTGACGACGCATCACCATCACTTATTCGTGCTAATGCGAAGTGTATTCTTTGCAGACGTTGCATCGCAGCATGTAAAGACCAGCAGTCGGTGTCTGTTATAAGCGCTGACCGCAGAGGTTTTGTTACACAGGTAGAGTGTGCGTTTGGAGATAGTCTAAATGATGCTCCATGTGTCTATTGCGGTCAATGTATAGTTGTTTGTCCAACCGCTGCTCTAATGGAAAAGGACGATACACAAAAAGTTTGGGATGCAATAGCTGACCCAAGTAAAAAAGTCTTTGTGTATGCCGCTCCGTCAATTCGTGTCACAATCGGTGAATCCTTTGGTATGCCAATTGGTTCAAACGTCACAGGTAAGCTTGCCGCTGCGTTAAACCGTTTAGGTTTTGACGGTGTATTTGACATGAATCTTACAGCCGACCTTACCATCATGGAAGAAGCACATGAGCTGCTTGACCGTGTGAAAAATAAAGGTGTTCTTCCGTTAATAACATCTTGTTCACCCGGTTGGGTTAAGTTCTGCGAAAACTACTTCCCTGAGTTTACGGAGAATCTTTCTTCATGTAAGTCTCCACAACAAATGTTTGGTGCTGTGCTAAAAACATTCTGGGCAGAAAAAGAAGGTATTGACCCAAATAATATTTTTGTTGTGTCTGTCATTCCATGTACAGCAAAAAAATTCGAGCTGTTACGTGATGATGAAGCCGCTGCCGGACTTCCTGATGTTGACGCTGCTATCACAACACGGGAGCTTGCTCGTATGATTAAACAATCAGCGATTGATTTTGTAAATCTCGAAGATGAAACATTTGATAATCCGTTTGAATCAGGTTCAGGTGCAGGGCAAATCTTTGGTGCATCCGGCGGAGTTATGGAGGCTGCACTTCGCACAGCAAGTCACTGGCTTGACAAAAGCTTTGATGTTGTTGAGTTTAAAGAGGTTCGTGGGCCAAAGAACATAAAGTTTGCAACATACAATGTCGGTGGAATAGAAATCAGAGTAGCTGCTACATCAGGTCTTGCAAACGCTAGAGAATTGCTGGAAATGGTAAAGAGTGGCGAAGTAGATTTACACTTTATAGAAGTAATGGCTTGTAAGGGTGGTTGTATAAATGGCGGAGGTCAACCCTTCCTCCCCGATAGTATCCGAAATAATGTAGACGTAGTTGCACTCCGTTCAAAAGCAATTTACGATACAGCAAAAGACCTGCCTGTACGCAAGTCTTATGAGCACCCGGATATTAAAATGCTTTATAAAGAGTTCTTTGGAGAACCGGGCAGTCATAAAGCACACGAGGCACTACACACCACATACATAAAACGCGGTCAATTCTAGGTAACAACCGTAAATCAAAGCCACTTGTTAGGTACTTTCTCTGAAAACAACTAACAAGTGGCTATAGCTTTTATAATTCATTATAAACTATCCGCTGTAATAAACCTCGCCCGGAACTAATTGACCATGTGTATAATACAGAAGCTCTGATACAGTTACAATTTGATAACCGAGAGATAATAAATCCGGAATAAGACGAGCGTAAGCTTCAAGAGTAGTTTTGTATAACTCGTGGCTTAGAATTATAGCTCTATCTTTTGCATGAGCCATTACTGAATCGTAAATAATGTCTGCATCGTGATACTTCCAATCCTCAGGGTCTATGTTCCAGTTTATTATTGCAAAACCCATCTCCTCGGCAACATTTTTCATAATACCACTAACCTCACCATAAGGCGGGCGGAATATCGGTATTGATTTACCTGTCACTGCTTCGATAGCGTCTTGGGTTGATTCAAGCTGTTTTCTAACATTTTCTTCTGACATTTTCGCAAGCTTTTTATGATCCCACGAGTGACCCACAACCTCACAACCAAGTGCATCAGCACGTTCTAAAGCCTCTCTGTGTGTATTTACCAGGTTTCCAACAACAAAGAATGTGGCTCGTACATTGTACTGCTCAAGTAAATCAAGAAACTCTGTTGTATATATCCCGGGTCCATCGTCAAAAGATATTGCTATCATAGGCAGTGATGGGTCTATTGTGTTTCCTTGCGGTGGAACTATGTCAATTAAATCCGGCATGTCGTCATCTCCTTCATTTATATTAGAATCATCATCTTCTCCATTATTATACTCATCATCATCTTCTTCTCCATTATCATCAATATCCGGAGTTGGTGTAGGTGTTGGGGTTGGATCGGGAGTGGGGGTTGGTGTCGGGGTTGGGCGCATTGGTGCTTCTCTTCTTATTAATAACGATAATCCTAAATCCTCATACGGTAATGTAACCGTTAATGTTTTAAATTCCTCCGGTAAAAATTCTCCCTGGGGTAATATCACAACGATTCCATCATGTTTTATTACAAGATGTTTCAGCCACGATTCATCTAAAAATGTAAGAAACCCGTCTGTTCTTGGGTGTTCAATTAACATTCTAAAATATAAAAGAGATAAAACATCCTCCGGATCTTCTAAATCCAGTATATCTTTAGGTTCTAACATTCTATAACTGAGTAGGTCAATATTAAAGGTTTTTATAACATCCTCGGGTTCAGAGACCATTGTACGCTCTATTTTTCCACTTTGTAAAATACCGGCATACCTATAATCAATTAAATATGAATCATAATGTATGTTTATTTCTCCCCAATCAATAGGGTCAATATTACCAAGTCCTCCGTAAGAAGCTGCCATATTATTGTAAACACCAATAGCCCAATCATAAATGATTTCATCTGTTGGGTTATCTCCTTGCGGATAACGAATATATGTAAAAAGTGGGTCATTATTATATTTAATTACATGTGGCACACCGTATTCAATAGTTGCATGATAAAGGTCATCCGGATCAAGTGGTTCAGGTGGTATGTATGGTGGTGGAACAGATGGTGTTGGTGTTGGGAATACAAGAGTATGTGGCATTATATATGCTCCTGATATAAATATCACAGCCGCCAACACCAAAAAACCAATAAACTTAAAAAATCTTGCTATCAAATTATACTATCCTCCATCGATTACTTCGATTCCCATAGCTTTTGCCATGTTCTTAACGTTTGTAATCAATTCATCGTCACATTCGGGTGTACCTGCCATCATTTCTATTGTTCCAAGACTTGCATACTTCCCTGTTCCTAATTTTCGGTATTTAATGATTTCAACATTAACATTTTTTCCAAGATTTTTTACAAATGTCAAACGTCCTGATATTTCACTCTCACTATCATTAACTCCGGGTATCAGTATCATTCTAACGGTCATTGCAATACCCATGTCTGCAATTCTCAGTGCATTATCCAGTATTAAATGATTATCAACACCTGTATATCTTCTGTGCAATACACGATTTAACGTTTTTATATCATACAGTACTAAATCTGCGGCTGCTACAAGAGGCGCCAGCTTCTCCCACGGATAAAAACCTGCTGTATCAAGAGCTATATGGATATTTGAGTCAACCAGATGCTCTGCTACCTTGTAAAAAAAGTCAGCTTGTAAGCATGGGTCTCCACCTGAAAATGTGACTCCACCACCTGTTTGCTCGTAAACTTGCTTATCTTGCCTTAGTCGCGTAACAAGGTCTTTGACTGATATTATTTCACCGGATTGTTCATACGCATCATAATAACAATCTACTCCACCACCGGAATGTGTAACACAAGAACCGCAACCAACACATCTTCTGGGATGATAAAGAAACTTTGCCGCTCCCCCGATAAGCTCAGGTGTTGTACACCAAAGACAGTTTAATGGGCAACCAACAGCATAAACTGTGGTTCTTAGTCCCGGCCCGTCATCGGTTGAATTACTTTGTATTTTCGAGATGTATCCATTCATTCTTGTTTGTTTTTCTTATCTTCTTCAAGATTGTGTAATTCTGCAATTGTCATATATTCAAGCATGATTTGTTTAATAATAACTGCTATTGGTACGGCTAAGAACATTCCTACGATACCAAAATACGCACCGCCAATCACAACAGCTACAATAACAAGAATTGGACTAATCTTTAATGAAGACTTCATTATTCTCGGCTCAATATAATTACCGTCGATTTGATTAAAAATGAGCAGACATATTAATACATAAATTGCTGTGTCAACACCGCTTGTGATAAGGGTTAAAAGACTAATAATCAACGCAGAAATGATCGAACCTATATATGGTATAAAATTAAATGCACCTGCAATCAAGCCCAACAACAACGCATACTGCACTCCAAAGATTAAAAGCACTGCTGTTGCAACAATAAAGTTGATAACACTGTCTAAACCCTTGCTTGTAATAAATGTTAGCAGAACATTGTTAATTTGCCCTACATATTTTGTCATTTTGTGTCTTTTTAACTCACTTTTAAATATAGCAATATTTAACCGTCTAAAAAACGCAAATATACGATCTCTATCAAGTAATAAATAAAGCGAGATAACCAGTCCCATTATTGTACTGAATAAACCACCTAAAAAGCTGATAACACCCTGTGCTGCCAGTTCAATGTTTTCTATATTTATTACCATGTTAACTAAGTCATTAGTATAAGTTCGAATTGCATCGGAAAGATTAAAATCAGCATATATTGAATCAGCGGGTAGATTATCAAAGTAATCCATAATTGATATAATGTACTCCGGTATACTTGTTGCTAAATCAACTAAGTTAGCAAATAGTATTGGTATTACAAAGCTAAGTATTAGTATTAATAATATTAACAATATTACAAAAACAATTATCGTCGTAACACCTCGTGAGTGTTTGGCGATAAACTCTATTTTAATCTTTTTTATTACTCTCTCTAGTAAGTGGTGCGGAATATAAAGAAAATACGCAAAAATTATCCCTAATAACAATGGTGATATGACACCAAGGAAAACTCCTATTGTTGTAGTGATTTGAGCAATGTTATCAATAGTCTTGTAAATCAACATTAATATGATAGCAATAATGCATATTGGAAGCCACTTAGATAGTTCAAAGTTCTCTTTTTTCACAATAGAAATCCTCCTAAGCTAATGAATGTATTTTACCACATTTATGCATTTTTGACAAGATTGATAAATATGCAAATATATTGTAAATAAATTGCTTGTATTTTGAGAAATTGGTGATAGAATGGTACGCGGTGAGATTTGGCATTTTTGCCAACTGTACACCAAATAGAATTATATACTTTGTTTGGAGGTTGATGAATTTGTTAGATAACTTAGTAATCGAAAATCTGTTTGGGCTTGGTTATGTCGGTGCATTTGCAGGACTGGCTTTTGCCTTCATTCAGGCTAGAAGGTTGATGAAGCTACCCGAGGGTAACGAAAAAATGATCAAAATTGCTCAAGCAATTCGCTCCGGTGCTAATGCGTATATGAAACGTCAATATACAACCGTTGCGATATTTTTTGGTTGTATGTTTATTATC
>JAITFS010000062.1 GCA_031281195.1 Oscillospiraceae bacterium | reverse complement strand
AGCGGTCGTTTGGCATCACCCATTCCACGTAAAATACCTGCTATTGCGTTATACATAAATATAAACGGCAGACCGCACATACATATAACCAGATAAATCCACGCTTCATCATGGCTTTCCTCCGGCACTTGCAGAAGTCTTAAGAAAAAATCACCCGACAAAATAAATGCTACTGCCATAATAATTGATGCTATAAGCATTAAAGTAAGCATTGTTGCTGCTGTTTTATGCACATCCTCCATTTTCTTAGCACCAAAGTACTGTCCTATCAGAATTGTTCCTCCAATAGACAGTCCAATAGCAATAGCGGTTATAAAAAATGTTAATTGTCCACCATTATTTACACCTGCAACTGAGGCTTCTCCTGAAAAATAACTGACTATAAGCAAATCTGCCATGCTGTAGCTTTGTTGTATCAGCATAGAGAGTAAAAATGGCATAGCAAATCGAATCAATTGTCCTGCAACTGATCCTTTTGTCAAATCCTTTTGATATTTATCCTCTTGAACCCCACTCATCAAGCACAACTCCTAGACTAATTAATAATTAATGATTAATAATGAATAATGAACTAAACTACAATTCTTGAGCTATTAGATAAAAATATTTCTTGTGAACAATAAGAAATTTTCAAGCTATGAAAAATCTAAATTATTAACTATTAATTATTAATTATTAATTTATTCACAGCATACATTACACCTAATTTGCCATATTCAAACGTCAAGCCGCCTTGCAAATAAGCATTATACGGCTCTTTCATTGGTGCGTCAACTGACAGCTCGATTGAAGCTCCTTGTATAAATGTCCCTGCCGCCATGATTACCTGATGCTCATATCCCGGCATATCCCCTGCTATTGGAGTGACATACGAGTCCACAGGTGATGCCGACTGTATACCTGCACAAAACCGCTCAAGCAAGTCTTTTTCTTTAAACCTTATCATTTGAATAATATCAGAGCGTTTTTCATTATATTTCGGATTTGTTTCATATCCAAGAAGCTCCATCAATCTTGCACAAAACACAGCAGTTTTCATAGCTTGTGCAACAACATGCGGTGCCATAAAAAAGCCTTGATACATAAGTCTATGCCCGTCCGGTGAAGAACCGCATTTATCACCAATACCGGGAGCAGTTAGCCTGTTTGCCGCAGCCTCCACAAGGTCTTCCCTACCAACAACATAACCACCGGTCGGAACTATTCCACCACCGGGATTTTTTATCAAAGAGCCTGCAATTAAATCCGCTCCAACATTACCCGGTTCAATGGTTTCTACAAACTCACCATAACAATTATCAACCATAACGACTGCTTTTTTGCTTGCGTTGTTTTTGTAAGCATTTTGTACACAATCACAGATATTGCCAATATCCTCAACTGATAGAGCAGACCTCGTTGAGTACCCACGCGAGCGTTGCACAAAAACAGCTCCAACATTTTTTTCTTTTATAGCTTTGGTTATAGCATCCAAATCCGGTTTTTTGTTATCAATCAGTTCAACCTGTTTATACGAAATATCATAATCCTTTAGTGAACCTTTATAGTTCCCCGTCAGCCCGATTACTCCATGTAAGGTATCATACGGTAAACCCGTAGCAGATAGCAATACTTCCCCCGGTTTAAGAGCAGCAAACAATGCGGTAGTTATTGCATGCGTACCGCTCGCAAATCCCGAACGCACCAATGCGCTCGGTGTTCCCATCACATCAGCGTATATATGGTCCAAAACCTCACGGCCCTTGTCGTTGTAGCCATATCCTGTTGTTCCTGCAAAACATGTATCAGACACACGGTTATTTTGAAATGCTGATAATACTTTTTGTGTATTTACTTGTGCAATGGAGTCAATAACAGCAAATTGTGATGCTATATCACTCATCGCCAACTCAGATAATTCTTCAATATTTTCACTAACTTCTAACATATATTTATACCTATGTTTTTTAATTATTTATTTTGTGCATATATTAGTGTGTTTTTTCGGTTTCGTAGAGCGAAACCACGGACGGTGTAGCGCCGAAACTCTGAGCACGGAGGCTCAGAGTTTCGGATAGAAACCGCTAAAAAATATACTAATAAATGCACAATACATTTAACATTCCTCTAAAAATAATAAAATAAGATTATACACCGCTTCCATGTCGGAGTATTTCCCCACACATGACGGTGAGTGAAGATTTCTGATAGGTGCAGCTATTCCTGCGGTTTTTATACCTGAACGTGTTCTTTGGAAAACTGCTCCGTCTGTTGCGCCTGCAATATATGTTTTTGTCTGCCATGGGATATTGTTTTCATCTGCAATGCTTGTAAGCTTTTTGCAAATTTCCTTGTTGTAAATTGTTCCACCGTCCATAAACGGAATGACAGCACCCCCGCCTACTTTGCAAACCTTTTTCACACCGGGCGATGATGGGAAATCTGCAGCTGTTGTACCCTCAACTATGAGAGCAATATCAGGAGCAGTATGATATGCCGCCGTATATGCACCACGCAATCCAACTTCCTCCTGTACTGTAAACGCAAACAAACAATCAATTGGTAAATCGGTTTTAATAAGCTCTAACAAAACTGCACAACCAAATCTATCATCTATTGCTTTTGCTTTGATAAACCCGTCACCAAACTCACGTATATCTTCATCAAATGCACCTGTATCACCAAGAGCAACAAGCTTTTTCGCTTCTTCCTTGCTATTAACTCCAATATCAATATACATGTCTTCTTTTTTTGTTGGGGTTTCACGTTCTTTTGCTGATAATAAATGTGTAGCTTTACAGCCAATGATACCAAGAACTTTTTCTTTACCGATTATCACCGTTTTACCAAGAATAACACGGTCATCAACACTACCTGCTCCGGCAAATATCAAATACCCGTCATCAGAATATCCGGTAATTATCACGCCCACCTCGTCCATGTGGGCGCATAAAACTAATCTTTCTTTGGGTGATTTTGCACCTTTTTTGAACGCTATTACATTACCCATAACGTCAACAATGACCTCATTAGCATGTGGTTTGGTGCAGCTTACTATATAATCACGGACTTCATCTTCATTCCCCGACACTCCTCTTAATGCACAAAGCTCCTTCATCGTTTCTATCATAATTTCTCTCCAATCTGTCATTGCCTCATGTGAGCTATTTCCTCTAATTTTTTGCATAGTTGTGAACTGTTTTACTGATTTTTTGCGTCTGTACGTAGCATTGCGTGCACGCAAAAAATTAGTAAAAAGTTCATAACTTACTTAATGCAGTTTTACTGAGTAACTGTGCGATACTATTAATATCGTCAAGTGAGACAACTTCATTTGTTGTGTGCATGTATTTCATTGGTACGCCGATTACAGCAGTAATTACGCCTTCACGTGATATTTGAATAGAGCGAACATTATTATATGCACTGCCGGAGGCAATTACGCTAATCTGGTGTTTTATATCATTTTCTTGTGCAATTGATAAAATCTTGTCTGTGAAGCTTGTGTTCATATTTGGGCCGCGTGTGATTATTGCACCATCGTCCAGCTTGGTATTTGCTTCGTGTTTTTTTGCATCAGGCGTTTTTGCGTGATCAACATCAACAACAATACAATAATCCGGTGCAATTGAATAAGCTCCTGTGGTTGCACCTCTGACACCAACCTCCTCCTGAACACTAGCCATAACATATAAATCTACATCAAGCTCTTTGTCTTTAAGTAACTCTAAAGCTTGAAGAATTGCGATTACACCAACTCTATCATCAATTGAGCTGCCGCATAACTTGTTTTCGCCAAACTCTTTAACATTTCGGGATAACACACCCGGTGTGCCGGGTTTAATAATTTTCTCTGCTTCTTCTTGTGATAAACCAATGTCTATAAACATATCTTCAATTTTGATGTTTTTTTCCACATCCTCGTCTTTTAATATATGTGGTGGTAAGACAGAAATAATTCCATAAATTGGCGGTTCAGTCATTATTGTAACTCCACTTGCAGGAATTACTCTAGCATCTAAACCTCCAAGCGGTGCAAACTTTAAGAAACCTTCTTCCATACCGATTACAATTAAACCGATTTCATCAATATGTGCATCAAAAAGAAGTTTTTTTGCATTTTCCTTTTTGCTTTTTCTCACACCGATAACGTTTCCAAGCACATCAATCCAAGTATCATCCATGTATTTTTCAAACAATTCTTTTACATGTAATGCTACCTTTTCTTCAAAGCCTGCCGGCCCCGGTATATTGCACATTTCTACTAATGACTTTTTTATATCCATAATCAATCACCTCATTCTTTACTATCTTCACGGGCGGATTGCCATCCGCCCCTACTACCTATGTTACCCAGATTTCGCCGCCGCTTGATTGTTCGCTGCGTCTGCTTCTGCCCATTAAGTCAGCAATAGCAGAATGTGGTGATTTCTGCTCATATAAAACCTTGTATGCCTCTGAGCAGATTGGCATATCTACATCCATTTTGTCTGCTAAGTCTTTTGCCGCTTTTGCCGCATAATAACCCTCAACAACTGCACCAACTTTTTTCATAGCTTCATTTGCCGATAACCCCTGCCCGATAAAAACTCCTGCTTTTCGATTTCTTGAATGTAAAGAAATACAAGTCACAATCAAATCACCGAGTCCTGCAAGACCTGCAAGCGTTTCCTTACGACCACCCATTTTGACACAAAGCTCCGCAATTTCTGCAAGTCCTCGTGTTATTAACATTGCAAGTGTATTGTCACCAAGCCCTAAACCCGAGCCGATTCCTGCACTTAGAGCAATGACATTTTTGAGAGCAGCACCCAGCTCGACACCTACAACATCAGTAGATGTGTACACACGCATATACTCATTCATCAATAGATTTTGCACCCGCATTGCGATGGTTATATCCTCAGATGCCGCCACACAAGCAGTTGGGATTTTTCGTGCAACCTCTTCCGCATGAGTTGGGCCTGAAACAGCAGCAATAGGAATATTTTCACCGAGAATATCTCTTAAAATTGTTGTAAACAAGCTTGATGTGTCTTTTTCTATTCCTTTTGACATACATATTACAATACAATCATCGTCAAGCTTATTAACCAGAGCTTCTGCTGTTTCACGTAGAGCAAAAGACGGCACTGCAATAACTACAGAGCTTGCTTTGTTTACAGCTTTGCTTAAATCTGTTGTTATACTTATTTCATCAGGAATGATAACTTCTTTAAGCAGAGGGGTTTTGCGTGTTTCATTTAATGCTTTGGCTTCGTCCTCAAACTTTGACCATAACACTATGTCATACCCATTATCATTAAGGAGCATTGCGATGGCTGTTCCCCATCCTCCTGATCCAAGCACAGTAGTTTTCATTGTTTTTTCCTTAACTTCAATTTTGATTCTTTACCTTTGAATAAACGATTGATGTTTGGTATATGCCTTGCGACTACTAAGAGTACACAAAGTGTTACCATAACATACTCTGCCAAACCCCAAGAATTATTATTTAATATTAACATTATAAATGGTATAGATACACTGCCGATTATCGCACCTAATGAAACATATCGTGTGATAAAAACAACTAATACAAATACGCACCATGCTATGAGTGCAATTCTCCAGTCAGCTACAATTACTATAGCTCCTATTGCCATTACTCCTTTGCCGCCTTTAAATTTGTAATACACAGGGAAGCAATGACCCAAAATCACAAAAAATCCGGCGTACATTTGCCCCAAAAATAATGCAGAGTTAACATACATATACGGAAACCGTTCTACAAATGTTAGATACCATGTAAAAATATCCGTATGTGGTGGAGTTTCAAAGTAACTATTTGCAAACAACCATCCTCCTAATAACACAGGAGTTACTGTTTTTATGACATCAATCAGTATTACTAATAAAGAGCCGCCTTTGCCAAAAGTACGATAAAAATTTGTAAGACCGGCATTACCGCTCCCATAATCTCGGATATCCTTACGATATAAAGCTTTTCCTACTATTATTGCTCCGTTTAAACCACCAAGTAAGTATGCCGGCAGTGCAGCAGCTATTAATATAATAATAATTTCCCAATTCATAGTAGTTTTTCCCCTCTGTTTCTGGCAATCATTCGTATTGGTGTACCTTCAAGACCAAATACAGACCTAATTTGATTTTCAATATACCGCAAGTATGAAAAATGGAATAATCTAATATCGTTGCAAAAGCATACAAACTCCGGTGGTCGTACACCTGTTTGGGTCATATAGTATATCTTTAATCCACGCCCTTTGTGCGTTGGTGGTTGAACTCGCATGGTTGCTTCGGCAAGCACTCCGTTTAATGTTCCTGTTGATATTCTCATGTTCGTTTGTTCGTTTACAAAGTTAATTAACTCAAAAAGTCTATCAACACGTTGCCCTGTTAGTGCGGAGATAAATAAAACCGGAGCATAAGACATGTATTTTAAGTCATTTAACACAGACTCACGCATTTTGTCCATTGTGTTTGTTTCTTTTTCAATCAAATCCCATTTATTTACAACAATGATACTTGCTTTTCCTGCTTCATGTGCAAGCCCTGCAACCTTTGTGTCTTGCTCAGTTACACCTTCTCGTGCATCAATCATTATAATACAAACCTGCGCACGTTCAATAGCTATTTGCGCTCTTAAAACACTATATTTTTCAATTCTGTTGTCAATCCTTGATTTTCGGCGAATACCTGCCGTATCTATAAACACATATTTACCGAATTTATTTTCAAACGGTGTGTCAACCGTATCTCTGGTTGTGCCTGCTTTATCACTGACAATAACACGCTTTTGTCCGAGTATTTTATTCACCAGTGATGATTTGCCAACATTTGGTTTACCAATAACTGCAACATTTATCTCATCATCTTCTGTTTTAACATCATCTTCGGATGGAAAAAGCTTAATACATTCATCTAATAAATCCCCGGTACCATGCCCATGAGTTGATGATAACGCAATCGGGTCACCAAGTCCAAGCTTATAAAACTCATAAATATCAGGTTGATCAGGTCCGGGAGCATCCATTTTATTTACAGCTAAAATTACCGGTTTTCCGGATTTTTGTAACATTCGTGCAACATCTTCATCAGCAGCAGTTAACCCTGTTGTAATATCCGTCATAAACACGATAACGTCTGCCATTTCGATGGCAATCATAGCTTGCTCACGCATAAAGCTGAGAATCTCTGTGTCTGCTTTTGGTTCGATTCCGCCTGTATCAACAACGTCAAAGTTACGACCGTTCCAATCAGCTTTTGCATAAAGCCTATCTCTAGTGACCCCCGGCGTATCGTCAACAATAGATAAGCGCTTGCCAACAAGTCTGTTAAAAAGTGTTGACTTACCAACATTTGGTCTTCCTACTATTGCGATAAGAGGGTTCGGCATAATTCTTCTCCGTTTGTTTTTACTGCTTCTATCGGCACTCCGAGTGCTTTTGATACGTCATTTACGGTTAAATCATCAAGGAATACTTCTTCTCCAAAACGTAGCATATTAATTGGTATTAAAAGCTTTTCTCCAAGATTTTTACCTTTTAACTGCTCTATTATATCTTTGCCTGTGATAAGCCCCGATACTGTTATACTTTCGCCAAAGAAATTGTTAGTTATCGGGTAAACTTCACATGATATTGTAGCATATTTTTCTTTGAGTGTGTTTATTAATTTTGTTATAAACGGTGCAGCTAATACGCCGGTCACGATAGAGTTGTTAATGTTTTGTAATTCAACGTCATTGCGGGCTTGATCCGCAATCCCCTGAAATTCACCATCACTCTTGGCTTGATCCGCAATCTTCTGATATTCTGGCAAATTTCTAACTGCAGTTTCAAACTCCTTGATAAACAATCTCATCATTCCCACGCCGTTTTCGAGCTGTGGGTAATCCTCGTAATAATCATTTGATGGAAGGTTTAACCCTGCTAATATGTACAGTTCATCAGAGCAGAAAAATATATGTTTTCCACGCTTTTTTTTACATTTTTTCGCAAAATGTTCAACCTGTTTGATAGTTTTTCGAGCAAGATTTTTGTCAAACGGTGTTATGTCAGTTAAATCCTGTCTATGTTTTGTGAGTCCAACCGGCACTATTGATACGCTGTTTATGCCTGTTCCAAGTTTAATTAATCCTTTGATGGTTTCTGTAAGCTCTTTTCCATCATTAATATTCGGACAGTTGACTATCTGACAGTTAATCTTAATACCACCTCGTAACAATGCTTTGAGCTTTCTAATCCCTGCACTAGCTTTGGTTGTACTTAGCATTTTCACTCTAAGGCGTGGGTTTAATGTATGTATTGATACATTAATCGGGCTAAGACGCATTTTGATAATATGCTTGATTTCTTTTCTTTTAATATTCGATAGTGAAATGTAATTGCCGTGCATATATGATTGTATATAATCATCATCCTTGTGGTACAGGCTTTTTCTCATTCCCTGCGGTAATTGGTCAATAAAACAAAATATACACTTATTTACACAAGTGCGTTTTTTTTCTGTTTTTATTTTATCTGTTTTATTTTGCATAATTGTCATCTCGTAAAAAAGGGCTGTATAAAACAGCCCATTAATTGTGGCATAAAGCTATTTTACTTCCCGGTCTTTGTATGTTCCACATTCACTGCAAGCACGGTGCGGCATACGCAGCTCACCGCATTTACTGCATTTTGACAAGTTTGGACTTTCGAGCTTCCAATGTGATGAACGCCTTTTGTTTTTTCTCGCTTTTGAAACCTTACTCTTTGGTACTGCCATGATATTGCCTCCTAATCGTTATCCAATAATTGACTTAGCACAGCTAATCTTGGGTCAACTTCTTTTTTACATTTACACGGTTCATTGTTTAAATCTGCACCGCATTTTTGACATAATCCTTTGCAATCCTCTTTGCAATATAGTGTATCTTCCAGTCCGAGTATAATCTCTGTTAAAATTATCTCGTTTGCGTCTATTTTATCCCCCTGAATAAAGTAACCGTCCGGATTTTCGCCTTCGCCCTCCTCAGTGAGGTTAACTGATATGTTTTGGCTTATAGGGTGTTCAAACTTCTTTAGACATCTTGCACAGACACATTCGCATATTGCGTCCACATTCGCCGAAAACGTAAGTATTCCTGCATTGTTTTTTACGTTTCCTGCCGCTCTTGCCGGTTTTTTGATTTGTACTATTGATCCTTGTGCCGCTTCCGTTATATCAGGTTCAAAATCAAATGACACTTTACCGCCAGGAACACCAATTATCTCACGAAGATCGATTATCATTATGTTCCCCCCATATAAGCACAAAGTGTATTGTAAGCGATATACACACACTTGTCAAACATTTTCTTGCAAAAAT
>JAITFS010000014.1 GCA_031281195.1 Oscillospiraceae bacterium | reverse complement strand
TTGCACCTTGTCACCTTTTTTGAGTGCGCCTTCGATTGCACACAGTGTTGCTCCGAGAGCTGCTTCGCTGTCTTTCTTTGACAGACCGGATTTTGCCGCGATGGCATTGATAAGTTCAGTTTTGTTCATTGGTAAAAGTCCTCCTAATATAATTAAATAACCTTCTTATCATTAAAGAAGTGGTATTCACTTCCCTAATTTCACTTGTTTTGAGAGAGACTCAATCTCCTCCGGGGTCATGTCGTCAATTCTGCGACCTTGTTCTTTTGCGAGTTTTTCAATTTGTTTTATATTTTCCCATCTTGCGACAGCTTCTGTACCATCTGCTGCTACTTGATTACTAAAAACATGCGGGTGTCGACGAATTAGTTTTTTACTTGCTGTGTCTGCTATGTCATCAAGATTAAAGTTACCGTTACTTTCGGAGATTAGTGCGTGGTGTAGAACCTGCATTAAAACGTCGCCTAATTCTTCGCGTAGATTATCTGTATTTTTTTCATTTATAGCTTCGACAACTTCGTTTGCTTCCTCCAGCATATTCTTGCGGATACTCTCATGTGTTTGCTCCCGATCCCACGGACAACCACCCGGACTATGCAGAATACTTACGATTATTTTGAGGTCATCTAAGCTGTAACTGGGTTTGTTAACAAAATCTACCATACTTTTCCTCACTGTGCAAGAACTATTTACTAAAAAACTTAGCAAAATACACAAAAAACCAAAAATATTTTCAAAAACTAACAAAAAACACTAAATTCCATCTGTAAGGCTCGTGCGACCCTTAGAAATACAGGATTATGTAAACTATTTTATGTGTAGAAGCTTAGCAAGTTTTTCACCACGTGGAATCAGCTTCATATCATCCATTGTGACTGTTCGGGTAACAATTATGAGTATACCATAAGTGAAAATCGAAACAACAATCGTAACTGCTAAATATATTATAACAGCCGAGCGTGATGTGCCAAGAAAATCAGATGCAAATATATATAGAACATTATACAAACCAAAAGCTACACCTGCCATAACAGCAGAGCAAAAAATAGGTTTAGCAAAAACCTTAAAGAACTTTGGTTTATTTTCTTTAACAAGGATTTTAATAAAAACTATATTTAAGATGCTTATCACAACAAAACAAGCGAGTGTGCCAATTGGCGAACCTAAAATACCAAAGCTTTGCTGTCCAGCAAGAAACCACGCAAGAAAAATCTTAATTGCAGCACCGATTGGAAATGTATAAAGTGCGATTCGCTCATGTCCGTTAGCTTGCAGAATTGCGGTTGTTACATATTGAAGACAAACAAAGAAAGAAGCTGCTCCGAGAATTACAAGAATTGTTGAGGTCAGCTCCCTTTCATCATTATATAAAGCGGTTAGAATTGGTGTTGATAGAATCATAAGACCGGCGGCGGCAGGGAGTGCAATTAAGTTTATCAGCTTTACCGAGGATTGCATAATAACCCCGGCTTCGTTGCCTTTTTTGCTAGCTAATGCAGCAGCGATTGCAGGAATAATGCTAACCGATACAGGCACAACTAAAGAAGGTGGTAAATTATATATTGTGAGTGCTCTTGTAAAGATACCAAACAATACTCGTGCTTCGTTTTCTGTATAATGGAGCGCGCTTTGAAGTCTGCCGAGTACAATACTACTATCAATTACAACCATTATTGCCATAAATGACGCACTAAGAGTTATTGGCACACTAACTTTTATTATTTGTTTAAGGGCGTTATTTCGTGAGGGTAATTTTAATTCGTTATTATATGTTGTTATATTTTTGTCCAATTTTCGTTTGTAAAAAACGAGTAAAGGAACACATAAAGCAAGACCGATAGTTACACCGATTATTGCACCTGCTGATACAATATTTGATGCATACCCCATCTGTACAAGCCAAAGTGCTGCTGCTATGCCAAAAACAGCTTTACTTAAAACCTCAACAACCTGCGACATTGCTGTTGGTACCATGTTTTCAAAACCTTGTGTATATCCTCTATACACCGCAATTATGCACCCGAATAAAACAGCCGGTGCTAACACCCGAATTCCCGGTGCTGCCATTGAGTTGTTCATTATATTTGCAAATCCTTCAGCAAATAGCAGCATTATTAGCATTGCTACAAGCCCCACAAGAGCAAATGCAGGAAGTGCAACATTAAAATAACGTTTAACCCGTCCAATATCATTAATAGCTCTTGCAGACGAAACTAAACGTGACATAGCAACAGGAACACCTGCTGTGGATATTGTTAAAATAAGCGTATATACACTATAGGTGACTTGAAAATCTCCTGCACCCTCATCACCAAGCACCCCATCTTGAAATAGCGGAATCTTATATATAGCACCGATTATCTTAACAAAAACTGATGCCGCAGCTAGAATTGCAGCTCCTTTTATATAATGTTGCTTACTTGTTTCCAACAAAGTAAACCTCCGTGTTTTAGTGAAAATAATTTGCGTTATTCTATACCGTATCGGTCAAGATTTTGTTAAAAATTGTGCTGTTGAATATTCATTTTATTACTTGTTAACATAACTAATGTGGATAACTATGTGGAGAATGTGCAAAACCCTTGAAAATGGGGGATGAACCTAATCGGTGAGGAAATTATTGTAAACCACTATTATTCATTACTGAGTGAATAATAATTTTTGCTCTCTCCAAATTGAATTAAACGCACTATGACAGGACTAAGAATTGTGTTCAAACCCAGTTCTATAAAGAAATTAAGACCTATCATGGTAATAAATAAGAAGGCTGTAGCACTGACAACCTCTGCCGCCATACTCCATTCAGTAAGAGTACCGAAAAAGAAAACATACATACCCAAAACAAAGATTCCGGTATTTACAATCGGACAAATAATAGCTGCTGCAACAGCTCCAAGTGTTTTGCTGAATTTGGATAATAGCTTGTAGGCAACACCGGCAGAAAGACCGGCAAAAATACCTTTTGCCAGAACGGTAAAAATCGCTCCAAAAGGATCAATAGTAATAAATACATTGGCATCACCCGTTGCAAGCACAACGATTCCAAAGATTAATCCTAACCACCCACCTGCAAAAACTCCAAGTAAAGCAGAACCAACAGCTATTGGCATCAACACTAAGGATACAGAGAATGGACCAAAACGAATAAATGCTCCAAATAGTTGCAGCACTATAACTATGGCGGTGAGTGTTGCTAAGAGTACAATTCTTCTCGTATCTCGCATGATTTTACCCTCCCTTAGAGCAATTCATTATTGTATATTCTCGTTTATTATCTAAAATTGTTTTTATATCTATTATATTGTAATGATTATTATATAAAAATCTACAAAGCTTGTTTGTTTTTGATTGTGGTTGCAGAATTAACTTTTTTCTGCCATTTTTCTGCCACTTGATATCACTTAGTATTTCGACTATTGTTTCTCCGCCTAATCCGGCGATAATTATGGTATTAAATAAAGAAAGATCTATATTTTTTAACCCGGAAGTAACAAGGAAGTCTATATTTTTTGTTAAAGCATACTTTTCTGCCGTTAGAAAAGCTGCTTTTAGAGAGTTTGCACTTATATCTGTTGCCATTATAACACGTTTTGGATTTATTTGTGCAAGATAAACAGGAAGTTTACCATGATCTGTTCCAACATCAATAACGGTATCATTATAATCGATGTATTCGGATATAGTTTTTAACCTTTGAGGTAATCTTACAAGCTTCATAGTATATATTATATATCACAAACAGGGCACAACTATACGTGCCCTGCCGGACAGTGTTTTTTTAACACCAACTTCTTTTACTGCACTAAAGACTTAATAATCTTATAACTATAATTTTTATTGTATAAAAGTTAAGTTGCTAATTTATTTAGCTTTGTCAGTAAATCGTCCAAGTTCACACCATGAGCTGCACATGCTTGTTCTAGGGTTTCACCGCTAGCCATAGCGCAACCGAGACAGTTCATACCAATACCTCTAAACAATGGCGCCGAATCCGGTGCAATGTTTAAAATATCAGCAATAATCGTGTCTTTTGTGATTTGAGACATACTTTTCCCTACGCTTCCCTTGATTTGGCAAAGCAATCGCTGCAATAGACAGGTCTTTCAGTCTTTGGCTCGAAAGGAATCTTTGCTTCTCCGCCACATTCGGCGCAGACTGCTGTAAAGAATTCTCTCGGTCCGCGGGCTGCGGCCTTTCTGTTGTCGCGGCAAGTTTTGCAACGTTGTGGTTCGTTTTGGAAACCACGCTCATTGTAGAACTCTTGCTCGCCTGCTGTGAAGATGAAATCTTCGTTGCATTCTTTGCATACCAGTGTTTTGTCTTCGTACATTTTGAACCTCTCTTTGACTTTGTACCCTAAGGGTTTATATTTGCGTTCGGCACTTGCCGAAAATCGCCTTGGTTAGCTCTCGCTCCTGATTAGAATATGAGACAGTTTTTTTCTGATTCTTTGTACAGCATTGTCGATTGATTTCTCCGGTTTACTTAGATGTTCAGCCATGTTTTTATATGACATTCCTTCTAAAAACAATTCCAGCACGCGTGATTCAAAACCAGATAGTGCTCCATAAAGCAGCTTTTCGACTTCACCTATGTGTTCTCTTGCTATAACAAAGTCCTCAGGTGAACGAACGGAGTAAACGTTTGGGGTACTGCTTTCGTCAATTTGCGGAGATTCTAATGAGATGTAGCTGTTGAGCGGTGTATGTTTGCCTGCTGATGCAGATTTAATCGCACTGTAGATTCGTCTGCGGATACAAAACTCTGCGTAAGTTGAAAACTTTGCACCCTTATCGGGATTGTATGACCTTATTGCAGACAGTAAGCCGAGCATTCCTTCTTGTATTAGGTCTTCGCTATCACCACCGGCGAGAAAGTAAGGACGAGCACAGGCTCTGACTAACCATGAGTATTCTGCAACAAGGGTTTCTTCTGCGTAGGGGTTTTCCCCTGCTACTCTATTTGATACTTCTTGGTTGTTTTGGTCTTTCGTTTTGTCCATTGCACGGTAAGTATATTTAGTAAATCCAGTATTGTCAAGCATTATTCAATAAAAATTATAAAAATCTACAGTTCTTCCATTAAATCAAGGATATTATTGGCAATTGTGCTTGATAACTTTAATGTTTTTGCTTCAACAAGTACACGAATTATGGGTTCTGTACCGGATGGGCGTATATGTATACGGCCTGCACCTTTTAACAGTTTTTCCTGCTTTTTGACCTCATCGGCTAAAAGTGGATGGTTTAAGATATAATCACGTTGCTCTGATCCATTTGTGAGTTTAAAGCTTGGCATTACCTGCGGTAACCGTGGAATATCCTTTATCAGTCCGGAAACAGTTTTACCGGAGGATATTAAGACATTTATAAACATAACTGCTGAAAGCTGACCGTCACCGGTTGTTGCATAGTCAGAAAAAATTATATGACCCGATGATTCACCACCAAGGTTACAATCCAGTTTTTTCATCATTTCAAGAACATTTCTATCACCAACATCCGCACGATGGAAAGATAAATCATTATCACGGGCAAAAATCTCCATACCTGCGTTTGATACAACTGTTCCAATAAAAGCGTTATTTTTTAATGCTCCGTGTTTTTTCATTTCACGGGCATATACAGCAAGCATTTGATCTCCGTCAACAGTATTACCTTTTTCATCAACTATTAAACACCTGTCCGCATCACCGTCAAATGCAATTCCCAATCCAAAACGACCCGTTCTCATCATATCCTTTAGGTAACTAAGGTGCATAGAACCACTGTCAGCGTTGATGTTTAACCCATCCGGTTCATCAGCAATAACCTCAAACTCTGCACCTAATTTCCTAAAAAGTAATCGTGCTGTCTCAAAAGCTGCACCGTTAGCACAATCAATTGCAATTCTGTTAGTATAACGTCCGCCAACAGCAACACTTGCAAGATGATTAACATACTCATTTGTACGTTCACCGTGGTCAATTTTTATTCGACCTAAAGCAGCACCGGTAAGCTTGTTTATACTGCTGCTGTCTTCGATAAGCTTTTCAATCTGATCTTCAAGAGAATCGTTTAGTTTATAACCATCACTACCAAACATTTTTATACCATTGTGTTCAAAAGTATTATGAGAAGCTGATATAACAATACCCATATCAGCTTCGGAATGGTTTGTTAAAAAAGCGATTGCCGGAGTTGGCAAAATACCAAGCAAGGTTACATTTGCTCCTGCTGAGCATAAACCCGCTGATAATGCAGCCTCCAACATATCGCATGATATTCGTGTATCTCGACCTATGAGAACTCTAGGTTTGCCACTGGTTCTGGCTCGTTTTATTCTCTTATCTGATTTTGTAAGCACTGTAGCAGCGGCTTGTCCAACCTTAAAAGCAAGCTCAGCATCAAGCATTTCACCTACAACTCCACGTATACCATCTGTACCAAAGTATTTACCCAAAATTAGCTCCAATCATAAAGTCATTTGCTCATGTCCTGGATATAATAAACCCAAATGTTCATAAGCTTTTCGAGTTACGCACCGACCTCTGGGAGTCCTTGTCAGAAACCCTTGCTGCATAAGGTATGGCTCATACACGTCTTCTATTGTAATCGCTTCTTCATTTACTGTTGTTGCAATGGTTTCAAGACCTACAGGGCCTCCGCCATAATTATCAATTATACTCTTTAACAGTCGTCTATCTATAGAATCTAATCCTGTTTTATCAATCTCTAACCGCCCAAGTGCATCATCTGCAACTGCCAATGTAATCACACCGTCGCTTTTTACTTCTGCAAAATCGCGAACTCGTCTTAATAAACGGTTTGCAATACGTGGAGTTCCACGACTACGTGATGCGATTTCGTGTGCACCGTCATGTTCAATAGGTATAGACAGAAGCTTTGCCGAGCGTTCTACAATTGTTTGAAGCTCTGCATTAGTGTACATATCAAGCTTTAATTCGATACCAAATCTATCACGCAAAGGAGATGAGAGCTGACCAGCACGAGTTGTTGCACCAACAAGAGTAAAATTACCAAGCTTAAGGTTTACAGAAGCGGCAGTTGGGCCTTGCCCCCAAATAATATCAATATGTTTGTCTTCCATTGCAGGATAAAGGATTTCTTCAACAGCGCGGTTGATTCTATGTATTTCATCTATGAATAAAACATCATTTTCTTCTAAGTTTGTGAGAAGTGCAGCTAAATCCTTTGGTTTTTCTATAGCAGGGCCTGATGTTTTTCTGAGAGTTGAACCCATTTCATTAGCAATTATAGCAGCGAGAGTCGTTTTCCCAAGACCGGGCGGTCCATGAATCAACACATGATCAAGCGGTTCACCACGACGGCGTGCCCCCTCAAGAAAAATTGAAAGGTTATCCTTTGCTTTCTCTTGTCCAATATATTCATTTAATGATTGCGGACGAAGCCCAACCTCTTGCAAATCCTCCTCAGTATAACTTGCAGTCAGCAAAACAGCTTCTGACTCCTCTTCACCAAACACTTCATCACTAAAGTTTATAGACATATTTTGTCTCCTGTTTTCGTCATTCCGCACTTGATGCGGAATCCCCTGAACACAGCACTTTCCGAAGGGGATTGCGGGTCAAGCCCGCAATGACTTACTAACTGAACTTATATTATCATATATCAACTAATCATCTATTTCAAAAAACCTT
>JAITFS010000146.1 GCA_031281195.1 Oscillospiraceae bacterium | reverse complement strand
TGGAAAGGTGAGGTAAGAGCTCACCCGAGGTACGGAGACGTACTTTCGCTGTAAACTCTATTCGGAGCAACACCGTGGGTAGAGCTGCGTTAAATCGCAAGGTTAGCCCGACCGCTCTCTGGAGGTGGCACGAGCTTATCGGTAACGGTAAGCCAAGATAGATGATAGCAAAGCCATCCTAAAAGTAATACACTTACTTTTAGGACGGCTCAGACAGAATCCGGCTTATAGGCTTACTCACGACTTCTATTCATACGGTATAATTGTGGTGATTGTGCCGTCATCGGCAATTTCAAGCTCTGTAAACATCACTGTTCTAAGATGCGTTTTACCGCCTGAGAGCTTGCTGTCGTGATAGAACAAGTACCATTTACCCTTATACTCAACTATTGAGTGATGTGTTGTCCAACCGATTACAGGCTCCATAATTCTACCTTTGTAGGTAAACGGACCTGTTGGTGAATCACTTTCTGCGTAACAAAGGTAATGCGTCGGACCAGTTGAATACGAGAGATAATACTTGCCGTTAAACTTATGCATCCACGGGCCTTCAAAGTACCATCTGTCTTTATCACCGGCAACGATAGGTTTTCCATTTTCATCAAGAATCTTAAGCTCTGCCGGTTTTGTTTCAAAGCTTATCATATCTTCGTTCATTTTTGCACACATAACGCCAAGTGCAGCTTCATCATCTTGAGGGCCGTCAGAACCGGGTACCATGTTTTCGTCACCTTCAACGTACTCGCCTGTTTGCCATTTTTCTAGCTGACCGCCCCAAAGTCCGCCAAAATACATATACGCACTTCCATCATCGTCAATAAACACAGCAGGGTCAATGGAAAAACTTCCTTGTATATAATTTTCTTCTGCCTTAAACGGGCCTTCCGGTTTATCGCCAACTGCTGCTCCTATGCGGAAAATACCGTCTTTATCTTTTGCCGGAAAGTAAAAATAATATTTACCATTTTTATATGCTGCATCAGGTGCCCACATTTGACGGCTCGCCCAAGGTACATCATTAATGTGCAAAGCTTCTCCGTGGTCAACGCAGGGTGCTCCAATGTCATCAAGTGATAGCACGTGATAATCCATCATTTGGAAATGGTCACCTTTATCATCATCGAGACCTTCATTTACAAGGTCATGCGATGGATAAATGTAGATTTTTTCGTTAAATACATGTGCTGACGGGTCTGCGGTGAATATATGCGTAACCAGTGGTGTCCTAAAAGTGCTACTCATAAAAAATCCTCCTCTAATTATTACTGCATTTTACCATTTGATATACACATTTGCAATGTTATCATTGTTAATTTTGAACTTTTCTGATATTCTATATAAAAAATAAAACACTATTGAGAGGATTGGGTAAGCATGAAAAAAACTTTGTATGATGAGGCACATTTGGACGAGTATATAGAGCTGATTATTAAAGAAGGTCTAAATATACAAAAAAAGCAAGAGCTTGTTATTGTGTGCGGTGTTGATTGTGCTTTTTTTGCACGAAAAGCAATGGAAGCTGCATTTAAAGCAGGAGCATATAATGTACATCTGCGTTGGACTGATGATGTTTGTGCCCGTACTAAATATCTTATGGCAGATGATAAAGTGTTTGACACATACCCTGCTTGGGATAAGCTGATGATGGATGATCTTGCTAAAAAAGGTGCAGCATTTTTAAGTATTTCTGGCTCTGACCCTGAGGCATTTAAAGGAGTTGATTCCGGCAGACTCAGCCGATTTAGCATTACAGCGTCAACCGCTCTTAAAGGCTACCACGAGAAAATCATCACAGGCGGTGTGCGTTGGTGTGTTGTTTCAGTACCTACGGAAGCATGGGCGAAAAAGGTTTTCCCAAGTGCGGCAAATGTTGATAGTGCTATAGCTTCACTTTGGAAACATATTTTTACCGCAGCGCGTGTTGGCAGTGGAAAAGCTATTGAAAGATGGCATGCTCATATAAAATCATTAAAAAGTCATGTAAAAGCATTAAATGACCATAAGTTTATTGAAATCCAGTTAAAAAACTCGGTTGGAACGAATTTAAGAATGAAGCTTCCTGCAACCCATCTATGGATGGGTGGTGGTGATACAGCAAAGGATGGTATTGATTTTCTGCCAAATATCCCAACGGAAGAAATTTTTACAGCTCCACAATACGATGGTGTAAATGGAACTGTTGTCGGAACTATGCCAAATGTTTTCCGTGGTAATTTGATTGATGGTTTCTCTATCACATTTGAAGATGGTAAAGTCGTTTCTTATGATGCAAAGGTTGGGAAAGAACATTTAGGAAACATGATAAACGATATAAAAGGTATGGATTATCTCGGTGAAATAGCATTAGTTGAGTTTGATTCGCCAATTTCTAACATGAATACATTGTTTTACAACACACTATATGATGAAAATGCAAGCTGCCACCTGGCTCTTGGTAGTGCATATCCTGATTGTATTGAAGATGGCGGTTCTAAGTCGGAAGCTGAACGTTTGGCAGCCGGAATCAATGTAAGTGACAGTCATCAGGACTTTATGTTTGGTTCTGCGGATATGTCAATCATTGGTACAACAAAAACAAACCGTAAGGTAACTATTTTTGAAAAAGGTAATTTTGTACTGTAAAATTATTGTTATAGTATAAAATAATAAAGGTATAATCATTGAAAAAAACATCTATATTAAAACGAATATTTAAACTGATGCTCTCATCTATTATTATTGCACTTTTTATTGTTGGAGCTGTAACTATATTTGGTATGTTGTATCTACAGCATAATACTGCTACTGTTTCATATAATCTACGTGAAACAGTTATGGAAGATTCGTTTGTTGTATTTAATGACAATGTACGGAATGATGCTGAAAAAATCATCACAAAAAGAGCCGAGCTGGTGGATGAAAAACTTGTATCGTGGCAATTATCATCAGAACTGCTTGCTAGTGTTGCTGAAGATATTATAAAAAATCCTGATTCATATAATAATAACAACCTGGATAATAGATTGTTTTGGCTCTGGTACGCAGAGGGTGTAGATACTGTGAAACTTGCTCCCGAAATTGGACGTATGGGTAATATTCAAGGTGCTATGCGAGGTTTATTACGTGGTTCAGATATTAGCTTATCGTTTGTAGGTACAGAGGATGGTTTTTTTATCTCCGGAGGTAGAGCACCTACACCTAGCGAATATTTCGACCCACGCACCCGACCTTGGTATATAGAAGCAAAAGAAGCCGGTCATACAATATGGACGGATGTATATGATGATGCTTTTGGTTTTGGATTAACAGTAACATGCGCAACACCTTTTTATTACAGCAATGGTGAACTTGCAGGTGTTGTTGGTCTCGATGTTCATTTAAGTGATTTGGACTGGATAATCAGTGATGGAAGATCATGGGAAAGCGAAAAATCACATATAATAAACAGAAAAGGAGAAGCGATAGTTTCAAGTGTTGATTATACATATAATAATTGGGATGAAATTTGGGAGTTTATAACTCATAGAATTGAATATATTACACTGATAGATGATATTTTTTATGGCACGACCGGCAACGGTACTTTGTATATACCTTATGCTGATATAACCTCATCATATATTATTTTATACACCGGGCTTAGTATACTGCCATGGAACATTGTTACACTTATAGATTTAGATGAAGTAAATGAACCGGCTGTTATTATGCAAAATAATATAAGTTATTTCATTGAAAACTCTGCGAACATAATACGTAATTTTATACTCGCAATGATTTTAGTATTTGCTTTTCTTTTGTTAATAACAGCATTTTTTAGTGGTGTAGTTTCTAATGCATTTGCACATTCACTTACAAAACCAATCACAATACTGGAGACTAATCTCGAGCTAATAGCGAGCGGAAATCTTGATACTGTTATAGAGTTAAAAACCGGTGATGAAATTGAAAGATTAGCTGATAGTATTAACAGCATGACAATTGAGTTAAAAGAATACATAGATAATCTCTCCAGGGTGACAGCAGAAAAAGAACGCATTGGCGCGGAGCTTGATGTTGCAAAGAGGATTCAAGCCGGAATGTTGCCAAATATTTTCCCGCCATTCCCGCATCGTGACGAGTTTGAGTTATATGCACTAATGGAACCGGCAAAAGAAGTCGGTGGTGATTTTTACGACTTTTTCCTTGTTGATGAAAATACTTTAGCTGTTGTAATGGCTGATGTTTCCGGTAAAGGGATTCCTGCCGCACTCTTTATGGTTATATCAAAAACAGTAATCAAGAACACAGTTCAAACGGGACAAAGTCCTGCTGAAGTGTTTAATATTGTGAATAAAATGCTACTTGAAGGTAACGAAACAAATATGTTTGTTACTGCTATTTTAGGTTATCTTGATATTCCAACAGGTAAATTTTCATTTGCAAACGCAGGACACAATCCACCGATTATAAAAAAAGCCGGCGCAAAGTTTGAGTGGCTAAAAGTTAAACCAAATCTTTTCCTTGCAGGTACAGAAACCACTACCTACGTTCAGCATGAAGTAGTTTTAAACCCGGGAGATGAGATTTTATTATACACTGACGGTGTAACAGAAGCAACGAATAACTCACTTGAGTTTTATGGAGATCCGCAGTTGCTTGTAGCAGCTAATAGTAAACAAAATCTATCACCAAGAGAACTAATAGCTCATGTAAAAAAAGACCTTGATGATTTTACCAAAGGTGCAGAGCAAGCTGATGATATAACAATGTTAGCAATACGTTATGTGGGGAGTTGAGAAAATAACTCACAAGAGGCAAAAGTTGTAACTATTACAAGCAAAACAGGAGTTTTTTATGGCAAAGTTATACTTTAGATACGGTGCGATGAACAGTGGAAAAACAGCAAACCTGCTTATGGTTGCTGATAATTATATCAAACAAGACAAAAACGTGATTATACTAAAACCCGACAAGGACACACGCTGGAACATAAACGCAGAGGTTAAATCACGTGCTATTGTCACATCTTTTCCCGCTATACTAATAAATGATAAACAAGATTTATACGAGTTTATATCAACTCAAACAAAAGAAAAGGAAATAGCCGCAATACTCGTTGAAGAAGCACAATTTCTTACTGCCGCACAAGTAAGAGAACTCGCTTTGGTTGTTGATGATATGAATATCCCTGTGCTTTGTTATGGCTTAAAATGCTCATATCTTGACGGTAAACTTTTAGAAGGAAGTGCAGCATTGCTCTATTGGGCAGACACAATCGAAGAAATAAAAAACGTTTGCCAATATTGCACCAGCAAAGCGACAAAAAACCTTTTACGCATAAATGGTATACCTCAATATGAGGGTGATTTTGTTGTTATGGGTGATGTAAACTCCGGTGATGACATATTATTTACACCTGTATGTAGACGACACTACCTAAACCCACCGAAGTTAATTCATAATTCATAATGCATAATTAAATTAATAATTAATAAGTAATAATGAGTAGGGAGTAGAGGACTCTTATGCCCTCTTTAGTAAAGAGGGTGTCGTCCGCAGACGGCGGGTGATTTGTAATAAAACACTAAATATTAAACCTTTATGAACGATTATTAAAAAGTGGAGAAAATTAACATGTGGGAAAAGTATAAGCATATAGTGCCTTTTATTTTTGTATCCGGCGGTGCAATTAACACCGTTTCTGATTGGGTAAAAAAAGAAAACTATAAACATATTCTCATTGTTTGTGATCCGATAACAAAAAAAATCGCAGGAGATTTTATTATCACTGAATTTGATAAAAACAATATCACCTACAGTATATACACTTTCAACGAAGATGAACCTCTGCCGGACGAAAAGTCAGTTGGAACATTAATTGCAGCATATTCAACAGACATGGACTTGATATTAGGAGTAGGATCAGGAACTATCAACGATATATGCACTTATGTTGGTGCAAAAGTTGGTTGCCAATCCGCTATTGTAGGCACTGCACCATCAATGGATGGATATGCCTCATTAGGTAGTGCTATGCTTTTTGATGGGGTAAAAATCACGCCACCTACACAATGTCCTGTGGCGATATTTTGCGACATAGATATTCTTGCTGCTGCACCAATGAATATGATTGCAGCAGGGCTTGGTGATATGCTCGGAAAAGTTACATCACTTGTTGACTGGCAATTGTCTTTTATTGTTACAGGTGAAGATAAACCCGAAGACATAGTCGATATAATGCAATGCGCTTTAGAGAAAATTATCATTGGCGCGCCAAAAGTACCAACACGAGACCCGCAAGTAATCCAAAGCATAACTGAGGGTTTGATTCTTAGTGGTATAGCCATGAGTCTTTATGGAGACAGTCGCCCGGCATCAGGCACAGAGCACCACCTAGCTCACTATTGGGAAATGCGTCAACTCAAAGCCGGGATAAAGCCTGCACTGCATGGTACAAAAGTGGGAGTTGCAACAATTGTAGCTCTAGCAATGTGGCACATATATGCAACAATGTGCCAAGGAGAGTGTTTAAGTTCTGAGAAAGAACGCCTAAGGGAGGTTGATAAAAATAATTTAAATGTTCTTCGTAACCTCGCCTCATCTCTTCCAAAGCCTGAAAAAATCGCAGAAATTTTATCATCAATTGACGCACCGATACGACCGTCTGATATTGGCATTAATGAAAGTCTTTTACATGACAGTATTCTATACGCAAAAGACAGAAAACCTACATACACACTTATGCAGCATTTAAGTAGAATGAATCTCTTAGAAGATTTCGCAAAAAAAGTAAATAAATACTTTTCACAAACAGCACTTAAAGGAGTTAAATGCTTTGTCCTTGATATGGATGGAACAATTTATCTTGCCGATGAATTGTTCCCATTTACATTAGATTTTCTAAATCATATAAAAAAAGCTAATATTGATCATGTATTCTTCACCAATAATTCATCTCAAAATGCCAGGTTTTATCTGAATAAACTGCAAAAAATGGGAATAAATGTAACACCTGATAAGTTTCTTATGTCAACCGGAGTATTGCTTGATTATCTAAGTAAAAACTTAAAAAGTGACTTAGGACATAATCAAACAAATAATGATTGTGAAAATAACACAACAAATGTTTATAAGACTTTTATTGCAGGTACACAAGCATTAAAAGACGATTTTATAAATGCAGGGTACATATTTACAGAAGAAAATCCGGATTTTGTTATTCTTGGGTTTGATACTGATATGGATTATAAGCGACTTACTAAGCTTTGCGATTTTATACGTGATGGAAAACCAATTTATGGAGTAAACATGGATTACAACTGCCCAATCAAAGGAGGTTTTATCCCCGATTGCGGTTCATTGGCTGCTGCTGTGTATACATCGACAGGAGTTATGCCTGAGTTTTTTGGAAAACCATCAAGACACACACTGGATTATATTATACAAAAAACCGGCTACAAAGAGGAAGAATTATGCTTTGTTGGTGATAGACTATATACAGACATTGCAATAGCAACAAGTACAAAAGCACGCTCGGTTTTGGTGTTATCAGGCGAAGCAAAGCGTGAGGATTTGGAAAACTCTAAGTTTGTACCTGATTTAGTTGTTGATGATTTATCAGAATTGATTGAACATCTGCATAATTTATGATAAAGTAACAAGCACGATTTGACGAAAGGAATGGAGTTACTATGTTAAAAAAAGTTGATGCTACCCTAAAATTAAAACGTAATGAGTATAAAGCACAAATTGATGATCTAACGTTAAAGATTGGAGATGTGCAGAGAAGATGTAAAGATGCAAATATCCCTGTTATGATACTGCTTGAAGGGTGGAGCGTTGCCGGAAAAGGGTCACGTATACGCACATTAATACGTGCGCTTGATCCAAGAGGATTTGAGGTCTTCACCATACATAAACCCAACGAAGACGAACGTTTACGCCCGTATATGTGGCGATTTTGGAAGCGTACACCTGCAAATGGTAAGATTCATGTCTTTGACCGCAGTTGGTATCGTGCGTTAATGCGAGGTCACGATAAACATGAAATGGAGCTTGCCAACCCGATAAAAGATGTACTTTCATTTGAAAGAACCTTGGCAGATTCAGGAGTTTTGATAATTAAATTATTTTTGCATGTAACTGTAAAAGAGCAAAGACGAAGACTTAAATCATTGGCGGACAGTCCTGAAACAGCGTGGCGTATAAACGAAGATGACTGGGTTCAAAACTGTAGATATGATGAAGTTTTAAACACTTTTAGCAAAATGTTAGAGGACTCTGACCATGATGCAGCTCATTGGACAGTAATTGAAGCTAATAACGGTCGTTTTGCAGATGTGAAAATATATCGTACAGTTCTGGAAGCAATGGAGCGGGCATTAGACGCAAAAGAAAATCCTGATAATAATGTCCCCAAGGATATAAAATTACCTGTAGGAACAAACTCTACATCAACTTTATCTGCTGTAAACTTAAATCGTTCTTTGGAGCGGGATGAATACTCAGAAAGATTACGAACAGCACAAAATGAAATCGG
>JAITFS010000121.1 GCA_031281195.1 Oscillospiraceae bacterium | reverse complement strand
GCTTCTGTTATCGAACTTCTTCAAAAATGGGGTGTTAAGGTTTCTGAAAGACGTCTTAGAATTGAAGATGTGCGTAAAGCATCCGAAGAAGGTACTCTTGTAGAGATTTTTGCAACCGGCACTGCCGCAGTAATTTCACCTGTTGGTAAACTGGTTTTCAAAGATGGTTCGCTCCAAATTGGTGATGGTGGTGTTGGTACTCTGGCACAAAAACTATACGACAACTTATATGGTGTGCAAACAGGTAATATCGCCGACGACATGAACTGGACTCTGAAAGTATAAGAGGATAAATAAAATGGCGGAGATTAGAATATCCGATATTACATTACGTGAGTCGGAGCAAGCTCAAACAATTAAACTCAGTTTTAAAGAAAAACTAGAGGTTGCAAAATCACTTGAGAAATTACAAGTTGATATAATTGAGACCGGTTTTATTTCTGATGTTGCTGTTGATACTGCTTTTATCAGAGCGCTTGCAACAACATTAGAATACAGTGAGCTTTGTGTACCTGTGTTTTTGTGTAAAGACAATGTAACAACAGCAATTAATACAATATCAAAAGCCATATCTCCACGAATCAACTTGATTGTTCCAACATCAACAATAGGTATGGAATACCAATATCAACTTAAAGCATCGGCTTTACTCCCAAAAATCGAAGAAGTGCTAAAACACGCTGTTTCTTTGTGCAAAAATGTTGAGTTTACTGCTGATGATGCTGTACGTAGTGACCCTGAGTTTTTAGCAGAGGTTCTAAAGCTTGTGATAAAGCTTGGGGCAAAAACTATAACACTGTGCGACTCTGCAGGTGAACTGTTACCTGAGGAACTTTCAGGGTTTATTGCATCTGTTTACTCTACAGTACCGGAGCTTGCTGATGTGACTTTGTCGTTACATTGTAAGGATGAATTAGGTCTTGCAGCTGCCGCCGTCTTACGAGGAATTGGGCTTGGAGCCAGAGAAGTTAAGGTATCATCTGGCGCAGGGTATAAAACCCTTTCGCTTGAACAGTTTGTAAACATCTTAAAAATTCGAGAAGACACATTAGGTATATCGTGTAACCTTAATACTACGGCATTGCAGCGTACATGCTCCAGAATAGCATCAATTACAGGAAATATAGAAATAACACAAAAACCACTCCCCGGATCAGCAGAAACCAGTATAAATGATGCGGTACTGCCTGAAAACGCTACAATAGAACATCTAAAAAACTATATAGAATCAATCGGATATGATGTCTCAGAAGACGAACTGCAACGTATTTTCACTCAATATGAAGATATAGCAAGAAACAAAAAAATTGTAGCTCGTGATATAGAAGCATTGGTTGCTGAAAATGCCGGACAAGCACCTCCTGTGTATAAATTAAAAAGTTTTGTAGTTAATAGCGGTACAAAGATTTCTGCAACTGCTTTTGTTGAACTTACTTATAATAATTCCGACATTACTTCATTTAGTGCAGGTGACGGCCCAATCGATGCAGCTATAAAAGCAGTAGAGCAAATCATCGGCACTCATTATGAGCTTGAAGGCTTTCAAATACAAGCTGTTACCGGCGGACGTGAAGCTATGGGTGATGCTTTAATCAAGCTTCGGCATAATGGTAAGCTTTTTATTGGACGTGGTGTGTCGACGGACATAGTCAGTGCAGGCATCAGGGCATATTTAAGCGCAATTAATAAGATAATTAACAATGCATAAAAAGGACATCTTATGAGGCTTTCGTATAAAACTGATATTTGGTCAAAGTTGTCTTGGAATGAGCATTTTGACCTTGCTGAAAGTATGGAGTTTGAAGGCTTGGAGCTTTGTTATAGTGATGATGAAGCTAAGCTGCTATTAAACGATTTTCTTCTAAAACAAAAGTTTTTACGAAATATAAGTGAAAAGCAATTAGATATTTCATGCATTTCTGTGCAAAAGCCTTGTGATGATATAGACTCAACTATTCATGAATTTGAGAAATGTATAGATTTAGCAAGCATTTTACACATTCCGTATGTTTGCCCGATTATAAATGTAGAAACACAGGATGATGAAAAAAGATTAATAAAAATAATTAAAGCACTTTTACCTTCTGCTGAGAAAAAGCGTGTCACATTATTAATTGAAACTAGTGGACTTCTCTCTGATACCTCTCACTTAACAGAAATATTAGAGCAGTTTGCAAGTGACAATCTTGCCGCTCTTTGGAATGTGCTAAACACTTATTTATATGCTAATGAATCAGCCGACACGTCTATCAGCAATCTTGGAGCTTATGTTAAACATGTTCATATTGCTGATGCGTACAAGGCTAACGATAATCTTATCGGTTTTCTTGTCGGTGATGGTGATGTACCAATTGGTGATATGCTTCTAGCGCTTAATTCTATTGATTATAAAGGGCATCTAACTCTTAATGCAACAGATGATAACACGAATATACTTGATGCTGATATAATCCTACCGCATTATATAAATGCAATGAGTAAACTCTTAAAAAGTCGTGTTAGTACAGCCAGATACTATGATAATATAAGGAAAACAGGAAAATATATCTGGCAAAAGGATAAGCTTCTCGATTTAACTTTTTCACAAATGCTTGACCGTGTGGTTGATGAGTTTCCCGATCAGTACGCTTTTCGTTACACAACTCTTGATTACACACGAACATACTCAGAGTTTCGTGACGACATTGACGAGTTTGCACGCAGCTTAATTGCTCTTGGCGTAAAACCGGGTGATAAAGTTGCAGTATGGGCGACCAATGTTCCGCAATGGTTTATAACCTTTTGGTCAACAGTAAAAATCGGTGCTGTCCTTGTCACAATGAACACATCGTACAAAATTCGTGAAGCGGAGTATTTACTACGACAAGCTGATGTTCACACCTTAATTATGATAGATGGTTACAAGGATTCTGACTATGTTTCTGTCATAAAATCTATCTGTCCTGAACTGGAAAATACAACCCCTCGAAAGAGATTACACTGTAAAAGATTACCATTTTTAAGAAATGTTATAAATGTAACATCAAAACAAACAGGTTGTCTTACCTGGGAAGACGCACTCGATGTTGGTAAACGTATCAAAACTGAGGAAGTTTATAGGTTTGCTGCTCTTGTTAACCCAAATGATGTTTGTAATATGCAGTATACATCGGGAACTACAGGGTTTCCAAAAGGTGTTATGCTCACCCACAATAATATCGTAAACAACGGAAAATGTATTGGTGACCGTATGGATTTATCAACCGCTGACCGTTATCTCATTCATGTACCAATGTTTCATTGTTTTGGAATGGTTCTTTCAATGACTGCTTCAATGACACATGGTTCAACTATGTCACCACTTCCTTACTTTACGCCAAAAGCCGCTCTTGCGTGTGTTAAGGAGGAGCGTATCACTGCGATAAATGGTGTACCTACAATGTTTATCGCAATGCTGGAGCATCCCGACTTTAACCCTGACGATTTTACCCACACACGAACGGGTATTATGGCAGGAAGTCCTTGCCCTATCTCTGTTATGCGTGATGTTATTGATAAAATGAATATGTCCGAAATTACAATAGTTTTCGGTCAAACCGAAAGTGCGCCGGGTTGTACAATGAGCTCAATTGATGACCCTGTTGAGGTGCGTGTTGGAACAGTTGGCAGACCACTCCCAGGCGTTGAGTGCAATATTGTTGACCCTGAAACAGGTAAAGAAAAACCGGATAATGAAAACGGTGAGTTTATTGCCCGTGGATATAATATAATGAAGGGTTATTACAAAATGCCTGATGCAACCGCTGTGGCTGTTGATTTAGACGGTTGGCTTCATACCGGTGACCTTGCATGCCGTACACCTGAGGGTAACTTTCGTATCACAGGCAGGCTTCGTGATATGATAATTCGCGGTGGTGAAAATATTTATCCGAAAGAAATCGA
>JAITFS010000068.1 GCA_031281195.1 Oscillospiraceae bacterium | reverse complement strand
CTTTTATCATATATATAGATTATTTCGATTAAATTAGGGTTTTCTTTGATAGAGGTGATATAAGCACAACCACTGTCTTCTAATGTTTCTCGTATAAACACATCGCGATCATTCCTTAGCTGTTTCATCGCTTTTCTATCCGCTCGTTTGCTCTTTTTTGCTTGCTCTATATCTTCAAGTGCTATCCAGTATTTTGGTTGCAATTTTTCGAAAAGACTGCAACTTTTTTCAATACACTTATGTTTTTTTATTAAGTTCTTCGTTAAGTAACCACGATGATTTATGTAATGACAACGAGCGATTATATTATTTCTATAAGAGTAATTTCCATCAATTAATCTATGTTCAGTTGAGTATTGCATATTTGTATTATTGTACGTAGAAGTATCTTCATTCTTTTTGTGAGGTTTACCAAAACATTTAGGACATGGGGTGTAATCATTTTTCATAGGATTACTACCTGTACCATGCCAAGAATCAACAGAAATCTTGTTTAAACAATGACTATTCTTCTTATGAAAAACACCATTGCGTATATCAACAATATAATTATATGAATTGTTAGATAGAAAATCCGCTACAGTTTTATTTTCCATATCAATAACTTCCATGTAGTTAACAAATTTACAGAGATAGTTTCACACTCCTTGACGATGCTGACGTGCAGGTTAGCAGTGGCTGTAAAGCTCATGAATGCAAGGCTTTTAAAGTATTATACTACACATCGCTATTCTTTTTATCATTCAAAGATTTGAGGTTCTTTGCGTTAAGAGATGTAACAACCTTTTTGCCTGATTGCTTTTCATATTGTTCCCGTGCTGCTTTTGCAACAGACCCACCCTGTTTAGCAACTTTCGTTGATTCGTGCATGCCTACAGGACTAACTTCTCTAGATATATCTGTAGTGGAAACTTCAGCGAGCATATTAAGCACAAGTTCCATATTTGTCATATTATCCCGTAGGTTTTCTTTCTTTAAATCTTTAAGACTTTTGTATTCTTGAGTAGTTTTTCCACTCCATTCTTTTGTCATGATATCTGTAAGTGTTGCGAAATCTTTTGATTCGTGAACGCCGGAACGATGCCACTCATCAGTCAAATCTTTTCGGACTTCCATGGTTTTAATTCGTTGATTAATCCATTTTTCACTGTAACCTTTTCTTAAGTAAGTCTGAAAAGCTCTGTCAATGGCGATTTCAGGATCGGCAACTTCATCAATGCGTTCATTACCTAATTGCGCTAGCCATAGCTTAAACGGTTCTGCTTTCGGGGATGGTATAGATTGAATCAGACGAAGTAATTGCTTTGTATTTGCCACATCAGTTTTGTAATATTTTCCATCAACAGACTTCATTTTAAGTTGTACGATAATCTCGTACAACTGACTACCTTCGGCTTTCAGTTTCCGTTTCAAATCGCTCCAATATCGTCGTGGATTGTCTGTACCAGTTAATGCTTCAATCACATCAACTATTGAGACATACCAATCCTGCTCTTCTTCGTTCCATTCTTTGCGAATTTTCTTCTCTTCAAAAATTTTCAACTTGTTATTTACGCTCATTATATTGCCACCTTTCTCAATTATTATACTTTGTGGTAATGTATACGTCAATTATCGCTGATTATATGACACGGAGTTGATAACGCAGAAAGTTCAAAAACTATGCAACGCTGGTACTCATCCCAGTCGTTTTCTAACTCATCATCATAGCCGCCATCATATGTGCTAAAGATTTCATGAGGTATTTTAGTTTCAAACGTCCATGGGATTCTAGTCTCGCCATAATAATAAACATTGATGACATTGCGATTAATCCTAATATTCTCTGTATATAACTCGCAATCCTCATCAATCAGCTTACCTTCTTCCGATAACACCAACACTCCTGCGGGAGAGTCTTTAACCATTGGATTAGTGTACCCTTCTTCTCTGATCGCTCCCACAAATTCAACTCGATCATCTGAATCACCATAAACAACCACAAAACCTCGCTTTTTTGCAAGTAATAATTCATTTTCTGTCAAATCAGGCTGGCAATCACGTCCGTTAAGCATTAAAGCAAATTCTTTTAATGTTATATCCTTATTAGCTTTCAAAAAAGCTTCTTGTTTATCAAGTCCAAAACGTTGCTTAATCTTCAAAAGTTCTGCTCGAACACGTAGCAGTTCATCAGTCGTTGAAGCTAATTCATTTAATATACTATTTATACTGAACCATTCCTTAAAGGCAACATGATTGTTTTTACAAGCACAGAAATGTATAAAGGCAAGTACAAGCTGTTCAATTGAAATACTAAAATTCCTACACCATTGGTTAACTTTATCAAATAAAAATTCTTCAATTTCAAAAGTCACATCTATACACTTTTTGTTTGATTGGATATCATCAGGCCATAAAATTATTTTCTCCAAATTCTCGATATAATCTTGTGACAATGAATCTTTGCATATGTTTGATAACAGAATCACATCTCTCTTTTCGTTCACAGAGTCCTCAACAACCACAAGAAGAACAGTCCTAGATAATGGTGTGGCATGTATTATTTTAATTGCATTCATTTCTTAATACCTCTGATTCATATAGATACTTCAAGCAACTTGGAACTATAA
>JAITFS010000058.1 GCA_031281195.1 Oscillospiraceae bacterium | reverse complement strand
AGTCCATCCATTCTCGGCATCATAATATCCATAATTATTAGCTTAATGTCATTCTTTTCAAGAATTTGTAAAGCTTCTATACCGTCATACGCAAGATGTGTTTTGTAACCTTCGTTAGTGAGATAAATCGAAACAGCAGCAGCTATTTCTTTATCATCATCGCAAATTAGAACATTTGTCATATCTGGACCTCTCAATAAGCTTTATGGATTAATGGTTCACGAAGTGAAACTATGCGTAATTATATCACATCCTCTCTTTTGCAATAAGAATAAACTGTAAATCTTACAAACATATAACTGTATTTCTTAAGAATTAATGAAGAATATAAAATTAACCTCTCTTTTTGTCTTATAACATTCAGAGAGGCTTATATTTGGAGGCGACACCCAGATTCGAACTGGGGGGTGATGGTTTTGCAAACCACTGCCTTACCGCTTGGCTATGTCGCCATTGGAGCGGGCGACGAGGCTCGAACTCGCTACCTCCACCTTGGCAAGGTGGCGCTCTACCAGATGAGCTACGCCCGCATTTTAATTTAAGTGGCGACCCGGAAGGGACTCGAACCCTCGGCCTCCAGCGTGACAGGCTGGCGTTCTAACCAACTGAACTACCGGGCCACTTATAATAACACCGAGCGTAATTATAACTAACTCATACACTCTTGTCAAGTTTTAGTTTTCTTACATCACTCGTCTGTAAACATCGAGACACATTGCAGGTTTTCGGTGGTTTTTACCAGCCGTTTGCCAAGCTCAACTGTAGGAAACTCAATATCATTAGGATCAAACTCTTTTATAACGCCGATTGTACCGTCTGACATCATAACAGGTTTATTCATAAGCTCCTTTGGCATGTTTTCAATAAAGATATTTATAATATCATTGTCAAGCTCAGAAACGCTTAATTTCTTTATAAGAGCCAGAATACTAAACGGCCCTCGTGCTTGTTTATATGCACGTTGAGAAACCATTGCATCATAAATATCAGTTACCGCAGTTATACGTGCATAACGAGGAACAGCATCATCAGAAAGAGCTTGCGGATAACCCTTTCCATTTAATTTTTCATGATGAGATGCAGCAGATATTCGAATATCCTCAGGAAAATCCTTTAGAAGCTCATAAGTATAAACTGTATGCATTTTTATAACTTCAAACTCTACTTTAGTAAGCCTTCGCGGAACATTTAGGACTGCCGGAGGCAGTAAAGACTTACCGCTGTCGTGCAAAAGCCCAATTAAAACAAGCTTATCTACTTCCTCCTTAGGTAAACCCATCCACATACCAATAAGACCGTTTAACAAGGATACATTTACACAATGCCGTTGTAAATACTCATCAACAGGTGCCATTGCATTTATTAAAGATATTATTACTGTTGGTGGTGTTGTTTCCAGTTTGTTTGAGAGCTTTGATGATGCTTCTTTTAATGAAGCCTGGTCAACTGTTTTACTATTTGATATTTTTTCTAAAATCTCAAATGTTTCATTTTTTGTTTCTGCATATCCTGTTGCTTCTTCAACCTCTGTACGACTTTCAACTTCTATATCAGGAGGTCTTTTTGAAGCCATTGCTTTTTGTGTGCGACCGGTTACATAAATAGTATCTCTGTTGTTGTTCAGGTTCATTATTCGCTCGATTTGAAGAACACCAAGCTCATTACCTGCTTTTATCAACATCCGGTCACCGGTAGCATCATAAATATCGTCCTGTACAACCATTCCGTCATACAAGAGGGAGATTGACACAGGTCTTAATACATTATCATTTTTAGTGCTGTCATTACTCATTTTTCACCGTGTATTCATTTTAATTTGCAAAGATACAACCGTAATCTGATGAATCCGGTTCGTTATCTAATGTGTTTACAGCTTGTGCAATAAGCTTCTTTTTTGCACCTTTGATTGTCAGGTGCATTTGAAACGAATCATTATTTGTTAATGTGTAATAAGGTGCGCGAAAACGCACTCCGCTTACACTTATGTTCAGCAGCACAACATTCACCGGAGTATGTAGCTTGTAGGGTTTTCCTTCTGAGTATAAAACATCAATAAGTGCAGGTGTGTTAACCTTGTACCTTGTTGCTCCACGACTTTCTTTTTCTTGACCTTGACGAAGTGCAAGATACAGCTTTCCTGCAATTTTTTTAACTCTTCCAATAAACTCACACGGAGAGGGTTCTGTTAAAATGAGAAGCTTGCAATCATCATTAACATTTAGTGTTTTTGGCATGTTCGAGATGATAATTTGTTTTTCCGCTTTATCATGCTCTGTAATAACAGTATCAACTAAGTGATTGCCTTCCATGTCATATATGAAAATGGTACATCTGGTATAATCATTTGTTAAAGCAGCCATACAAGTACCTCAAATTTGTTTAGAAATATATCGTACTACTAAATGTACCACATTTTAGTAGTTTTTGTCAAAAATTGTTATAAAAGGTCAACTTGTTTTTTGTACTCCTTGCTGATATACTAAAAAAGCGTTTTCTATAAGAGATTTTATAAAAGAAAGGTGTGTTTTTTATGACACCAAAGAAAATAATTATAATCGGTGCCGCAGGGCGGGATTTCCACAATTTTAACACATATTATCGGGACAATCCTGCTTATGATGTGGTTGCTTTTACAGCAGCGCAAATTCCAAATATCGCAGGGCGTAAGTACCCAACATCACTCGCCGGAGAGCTTTATCCTGACGGTATACCAATTTATATTGAGGACGAGCTTGAAGAACTAATAAAAAATCATAATGTTGATGCATGTGTGTTCTCATACAGCGATGTGCCATATTCTCACGTTATGAGTCTTGGGTCAAGGGTAAATGCCGCAGGAGCAGCGTTTACGATGCTTGGGACAAAAAACACAATGATAGAAAGTGTAAAACCTGTTATTGCAGTATGTGCGGTGCGTACCGGTTGTGGGAAAAGCCAAACATCACGCCGTATTATCGAGGTGCTGATGGCAAGAGGACTAAAGGTTATAACAATCCGCCACCCGATGCCTTACGGTGACTTAGAAGCACAAAATGTTCAGCGTTTTGCAACGATTGAGGATTTAGCCAGGCACAAATGTACGATTGAAGAAATGGAAGAGTATGAGCCACATGTTGAGCGTGGAAATGTCATATATGCAGGTGTGGATTATGAAGCGATATTACGTGCTGCAGAAAATGACCCGGATGGTTGCGATGTCATTTTGTGGGACGGTGGCAACAATGATTTCCCGTTCTACAATCCTGACTTGATGATTACTGTAACTGACCCGCACAGAGCAGGGCATGAGCTGTCTTATTACCCGGGTGAAGTAACCCTAAGACTTGCTGATGTTGTAGTGATAAATAAAATAGACAGTGCAAACTTTGAAGATATACAAACAGTCAGAGAAAGTATAGAGCAAGTGAACCCAACTGCTGTTGTAGTTGATGCGGCATCAACAATCAGTGTTGAAAACCCTGATGTTATAAGAGGTAAACGTGTACTTGTTGTCGAAGACGGCCCGACTTTAACACATGGTGAAATGAAAATCGGAGCAGGTATTGTAGCGGCAAAACGTTTTGGTGCAGCAGAACTTGTAGACCCAAGACCTTACGCAGTGGGTACTCTAAAAGAAACCTTTGAAAAATACCCGAACATCGGAACACTTCTGCCTGCAATGGGTTACGGTGATGAGCAAATACGCGACTTATCAGAAACCATAAAAAGAGTAGATTGCGACAGTGTAGTAATTGCAACTCCGATTGACCTTACAAGAATTGTTAAAATTGACAAACCAACCACAAGAGTAGAATATTCTCTGCAAGAAATAGGAAACCCAACTATCGAAGACGTTCTAAAGGATATAATTAATAATTAATAACAGTGGAGCGGATATGTCGGACTTTAAGATCACTTTGCCGGGAACGGAGACAGTTACACTCACCGGGCAGACTATCGACAAGTTAATACGAGCCGGAGATGGTGATGCAGCACTTTTGTATCTCTACATACTGCGAACAAATGGCGAGAGTACATCATCAGAAGCAGCAATTGCACTCGACAAGAGTAAGGGCTGGGTAAACTCTGCAATGGCATTATTATCAAGACTAAAACTGGTTGATTTAGATGAAAACACTCTTGATAACAGTTTAAACAACGCAGGTAACGTAAATTCACAAATTGACCAACCTGAAAAACATATAGAGCAAGCACAAACAACCCCAATCAGAGAATCAAGGGAATACTCTCAAGACGAAGTTAAACATGCTATAGATTCAACGGATTTTGCAATTGTTGTTGATGAAACTCAACGCAAGCTTGGGAAAATACTATCTCCTGACGATTTGCTCAGACTGTTTGGAATATATGGAGATTTACGCTTACCACCTGAGGTGATTTTGCATCTTATCACGCACTGTATTAATGAGTGCCGTATCACAGGGGACGGGCGTGCTCCGAATATAAAATACATTGAAAGAGCTGCGTTTACATGGGAACGAGAAGGGATCTTCACACTTGAAAGAGCAGAGGAATACATAAAAAACCTGGAAGCAAAAAGGCTTGCTCGTACTGATATCCGCAGTATTTTACATATAAAAAACCGTGATTTTTCTGCGACAGAAAAACGTTATGTTGACGGGTGGTTGCAGATGGGTTTTGAAGCGGATGCAATTGCAATTGCGTATGATATAACAATTATCAAAACAGGTAACATGGCGTGGCCATATATGGACACAATCCTCAAAAACTGGAACAGCAAAGGATTAAAGACAGCCGAGCAAATTATTGAAAAAGAAAAAAGCCTTAAAGCCAGAGAAAACTCAGCTCTGGGAAAACCAAGCTCAGGTAATAATAACGAACCCAGCCGTGAAGAAGTTGCACGCATGACACGTATATTGGACAAAATAAAAGGTGGATAAATTGTAGCCATTACAGGGAGAAAATGATGAATCTTGACGGAAAATTGCTGGTAAAAGCAAAAACTAAACTCGAAGAAAAAAAACAGCAGCACGAGCGACTTTTTGAACAGCGCAGAAGTGAAGCTTTTGCAAAATCTCCACGAGTTTACGAGTTAGATTCTTTACAAAGAAGTCTAATGATAGAGCTTGTTGCAGCCGCTTTAGGGTCAGGTGATATAAGTGTCGATGATATTCGTCAAAAGAGCAAAAAGCTCTATGAAGAAAAAAAAGATGAATTAGTAAAGGCTGGTTTTAGAGCAGATTATATTGATGAAGTTTATCTTTGCGAGAAATGCAGTGACACAGGGTATGAAAACAGTAAAATATGCAGTTGTTTGATGGATTTGTATAAAGATGAACAACGTAAGGAGTTAAGCAATCTCTTAAAACTAGGTGATGAAACCTTTGATAGTTTTAATATCACTTATTATAGCGACAAACCCTCAACTGATACAAACATTTCGCCACGCCAAAGTATGGAGGTTGTCTTTGAAACCTGCAAGGAGTATGCAAACAAATTTAACAAAAAGTCCAACAATTTACTATTTATAGGAGCACCGGGTCTTGGAAAAACATTTTTGTCTGCTTGTATTGCCAGAGTTGTTGCAGACAGTGGTTACTCAGTTGCGTATGACATGGCAGCATCAATTTTCGCAAGATTTGAAGATGCAAAGTTCTCACGAACAGACGATTTAGAAGAAATACGTGATGAAATAAAGCGTTATTTAGAGTGCGATTTGCTAATCATTGACGACCTCGGGACAGAAATGACAACATCTTTTACAATTTCCGCGCTTTATGAAATCATCAATACCCGTCTCATAAACAATCGAAAAACGCTTATAAATACAAACCTTATTATAGATGAAATGCGACGTCGTTATACCAAGCAGATTATGTCACGTTTAGAAGGTGAGTATCTGATACTAACATTTTTTGGCGATGATATTAGGAGGATTAAAAATGCTTATTAAAACACTACCCGTTGGTATGCTTCAGACAAATTGTTATATAGTCACAGATGAAGAAACAAAAAAATGTGCGATAATTGACCCGGGTGCGGATTCAAATACTATTCTTGATTATATAGAATCAAATGGTTTATCCCCAGTTGCAATATTTCTTACGCATGGACATTTTGACCACTATATGGCACTTGAAGCTGTACGCGAAGAGACAGGAGTACCTGTATATATCAACGAAAAAGAAGCTAACCGCAACGGTCAAGACGAACGTCACAGAATAGGCGACAATGGATTACTTAACTTCTACAAAGAGGGCGATGTAATTGATGTCGGAAATCTAAAGTTTACAATTCTTGACACACCCGGACATTCCCCCGGCTCTGTGACTATAATGTGTGAGGATGCACTCTTTACCGGAGATACCTTGTTTTACGGAGATTGCGGAAGGACAGATTTAGCCGGTGGCAGTCGTGAAATGATACTAAAATCTTTAAAACGTCTTGCAGAGCTGGATGGTGACTATGAGGTTTACCCCGGTCATGATGAGTCTTCGACTTTAGATAACGAACGCAGGTTTAACAGAGATATGCTTCATGCACTGGAAGTAAAATAGAGTTTATGAAGCAAGAAACAACAGTGCCTCTTATAATGCAAACAGTTTGGGGAACACTTACAGGTATACGTCCTGCAAAGGTTGCGGCAAAGCTCTTGCTTTCAGGTAAGAGTAATAACGAAACAGCAGAAATCCTAACCACTGAGTACAAGGTTGCGCCCGACAGAGCGGAGATGTGTGTTGTCACTGCACAAAAAGCCATATTGTTGAAAAGCACGCTTACACCTTTGGATGTTGCATTATATATCGGAATCCCGTTTTGCCCGACTCGTTGTGCTTATTGCAGTTTTGTCAGTAATAATGTTGAGAAATCATTTAATCTGGTTGAACCTTTTGTTAATACGTTAATTGATGAAATTAATCAGATGGCAGAAACCGTTAACCGATTAGGTTTGCGAGTTATAGCAGTATATATTGGCGGAGGAACACCAACCGCTCTACCACCAACCGGTTTAGAAAGAATAATTAAAACCATCGAAAAATCGTTTGTTTTTTCTAGTCTGCGAGAGTATACTATAGAAGCAGGACGACCCGATACAATTACAGAAGAAATCGTAAATATTATCAAAAACTCAAAATGTACCCGGGTTTGTATAAATCCACAGTCAATGTCCGCAAGTGTATTACAAACAATAGGGCGAAAGCACACTCCAAAAGATACAGAAAAAGCTGTAGAGTTATTACGGGAAACCAAAACAGCGTTAAACATGGATATAATAGCAGGACTACCAAGTGATACACCCGACGGATTTAATAAAACATTGGATTCTGTGCTAAAATTAAAACCGGAAAACATCACAATACATACACTTTCGTTAAAAAAAGGCTCAAGCATAATGCTGAACAACACAGTAATACCAAGCTCTGACGAAGTTGGAAATATGCTTAACTACGCATCAAGCCGTTTACAAAAAAAAGGATATGAACCTTACTACATCTACAGACAAAAGTATATAGCAGGCGGTTTTGAAAACACAGGTTGGAGCTTACCAAAATATGACGGTGTATACAATATTTGTATGATGGAAGAACTCTGCACAGTCCTTGCTGTAGGTGGGGGTGGAGTTACCAAGCTGGTATCACAGGATAATAGAATTGAGCGGATATTTAACGCAAAATATCCAAAGGAATATACAGACAGAACAGAAAAAATCACAAACAAGTTTAAAGAAATAGAAAACTTCTATCTAAACTAATTAAACAGAAAAGGAATGTAATAGTAATATGCCGTACCCTTATGATATTAGAGAAATTAATGATAATGTGCTCAAAGACCCAAAAGGGTTTGCGAGAGAATGTGAAGCCATTTACAACAGAAAGGTAATGGAGGCTGCTGCCAGTATTCAGGAGCGTATATCACTTAGTAATGTGGTGTTTTTATCAGGCCCCTCAGGGTCGGGAAAAACAACAACTGCACAAAAGATTTCTGATTCCTTGAAAAAACTTGGTATACATGCGCACACAGTTTCTCTTGATAAATATTATTTATCTAGCGACCCGGAAACTACACCACGCACGCTTGATGGTGAATATGACTTAGAGTCACCATATTGTCTGGATTTGGAACTGTTAAATGACCATTTCACAGCGTTAGAACGTGGTAAAAGAGTTATGATTCCGCATTTTTGCTTCAGTTCTCAAAAACGTGATGTTGGTAAAGAGAAACCACTAAAGCTTGATAAAAACGAAATTGTTATCTTCGAAGGAATACACGCTCTTAACGATATGCTTACCAGTGAGCATCCCGAAGCATTTAAACTATATATCAGCGCTCGTTCGGATATAGTTTACAACAATATTGTGTTTTTTAAGAGAACATGGACAAGGTTGCTTAGGCGTGTTGTACGTGATGATTTTTTCCGTGGTACTGATGTTAATATTACGCTAAATATGTGGGCAAATGTTCGTGATGGTGAGAAATTATATATTTCTCCATTTAAGTATAAAGCGGATTTATTGTTTGATTCATCAATGGCTTATGAAGTTCCTGTAATGAAAAAGTTTGCAATAAAAGCCATCAAGGAAGTACCGGAGGGTATAAGGCGGCAGGAGGAGCTTCAATCTGTAGTGCCTGCTCTTATGGAGTTTGAAGAGCTTGACTCAAATCTTGTGCCGGAGGATTCGATTTTGCGGGAGTTTATAGGCGGTGGAATATACAACCAGTAGACAGTCAATAAACAGGAGGTATTAGAGATGAAGATTAGTAGACATTCGTTGATATTTGGATTGTCGTATGCCCTTGATATTGCAGGAAAAAACAACCTTTCCCACTCAAAAAGCACAGCATATATCGCTGTTATGATTGGGCGTAAATTAAACCTTAGCAAAAAAACAATCATAAATCTTTTTTATGCTGCTTTACTTCATGATATAGCAATGAGTACAACCTATGAAGTGTTGCAGCACTGCATTGACGGATATGAAATGCTGCTAAAATTACCACTTGATAATGAGATTGCCGATATGATTCATTATCACCATGAACGTATGGACGGGTCGGGAGTTTTTAAGCTAAAGGGTGATGATATACCACTTGATGTGCAGATAATAAGCTTTTCAAGTGCATTTGATGATATGTTTGGCGGGTGTTCGGATGCATTTACTTATGGTTTGTATCAAAGTGTTAACGATTGGTTGGAAAGTGTTGAGAGATTTTATTCAAGTACAGTATTAAACGCGTTTCGTGAGTTTATTAAACAGGAAGCATTTTTGCTGGATTATTTTAATCAAGATACAAAGTTTAAAATGATTGAAACAATGAAAATTGATGATGAAGTATATTACGACTATGAAGATGTTGTAAAGTTTGCACTTGCTTTTGCAGAAATTATCGACAAAAAAAGTCCATTTACTTATACTCATTCGCTTGGAATTGCAGAGAAAGCCAGAGATTTCACCTTATACCTTGGGTATGATAATGATAAAGCAAACACAATGTATGTCGCCGGATTATTACATGACATTGGTAAGCTTGATGTTTCATCAAAGATTCTCCATAAACCGGATAAACTCTCTACAGAAGAACGCTTTGAAATAAACAAGCACACATATTATACGAGAAAAATACTGGAGCAGATCAAGGGTTTTGAGGATATTGTTGAATATGCCGCAAACCACCACGAGAGAATTAATGGAACAGGTTATCCATATCGCTACCCGGGTGAGCATCTTTCAATTTTTGACAGGATAATGGCAATTTGTGATGTGTATCAGGCGTTAACTGAGGAACGTCCATACAGAGAAAACCTGTCAAAAGAGAGAGTTTGGGGAATAATCGACACTATGGTAGAAAGAGGGCATTTAGATAAGGAATTAGTAGCAAAAGCAAAAGAAGCATTTGCTTGATAAAGCTCATACAAACGAAAAATATACCTAATAGTTTTGAAAGGAATAGTCATTAGTATGAAAATTGGAGATTCTAATAGAATAACTCGTGAGTATTTCGACTCATTATTACTTGAAATGCGTCATATTGACGCTGTTGTACCCGATACTTCAATAGAACTATATGGCGAAAGGTTTTTAACCCCTGTAATGACAGCAGCACTCTCACATCTAAACAACTGCCACCCTGACGGAATGGTTGAACTTGCCAGAGGTGCAAAAGCTGCAAATGCTCTGATGTGGGCAGGAATGGGCGATGAGGACGAGCTTGAGGGTATAACTAAAACCGGTGCAAAAACTATAAAAATCATCAAGCCTTATATCGATAATGACGTAATTTTCCGCAAAATAAAACACGCTGAAGAATGTGGCTGTATCGCTGTTGGTATTGATACAGACCATGCTTATAACTGGCGTGGTGAAAACGATATAGTTCTGGGTTTTGAAATGACAGGCAAATCACTTGATGAAATCAAACAGTTTGTTAAATCTACTAAGCTGCCGTTTATAATCAAAGGGGTGCTTAGCACGGTAGATGCAATAAAATGTATTGATGCCGATGTTCAGGGTATAGTTGTTTCGCACCACCATGGTATCATGGATTTTGCAGTGCCTCCACTTATGGTACTACCTGAAATTGCTGATGTTGTAAAGGGTAAGATGAAGATTTTTGTTGATTGCGGTGTAGAGAATGGCTTTGATGTTTTTAAGGCAATCGCTCTTGGTGCAGATGCTGTTTCTGTAGGCAGAGCCTTGATGGGTCCTCTGTCAGAAAATGGCGCAGAGTCTGTAAAAGCAAAAATCGAAGACATAACTACAACACTGGCAGGCACAATGGCGCGCACCGCCTGTGCTGATTTATCGAAGATAGAGAAGTCAATAGTTAGGATACTGTAGAACAAAACAAAAATGCTCTGTAGGGGCGGATGGTAATCCGCCCGTTAAGTTTGCACAGAGTTGCGGGACGATTGCCATCGTCCCCTACAAAAAAACTCACTAAGAGCAAGTTGTCATTTTGACAACTTGCTCGTGAGACTATCATAAGAATATTATTATTCGCTATTTCTAACCAGCGAGTAGTTCTTTAATCATTTCTTCGGCTTCGTCGAATTCTGCCATTAAGATGTGCTTGGATATTTGCTTGATTGAGTCCATTTTATCCTCGTCGGATGTTACATTTGGTAAAATGTCTAAGGCTCTGTTCATTGCTCCGGCATCAAAATCATCAATAGCTGTTTGAAGCTGTTGTAATGCCTCTTTGAATCCGGCTTCATCAGTTTCGACAACAGGGCTTAAACCATCTTTTTCTCTTGAACGCTCTGACAGTGCTACTCTTATGCTTGTGAATAAACGCTGGAGACCTGCGAGGAAGCGGTCATTTTGTGCTTCTATATACACCTCGTCTCTGCGGTCACCTGCGGCTTCGAGTGATGCTGCAAGCTCGGTAAGCTCAACAGCGCCAATGTTTGCAAGTGCTCCTTTAAGTGCGTGGACATCAGTTGTGTACAATCTAAGATTGCCTGTTTCGCGGTGTTCACGGAGTTTGTTCATGCGGTCGTGACCTTCGTCTTTAAATGTTGCGAGGATATCCATGTACAGATTCTTTTTACCACCTGCAACACGAAGCCCTCTGTCAGTATCTACTCCGTCTATTCTTAACTTTTCTTCTCCGTCTAATCCAACTTCAAGAGCTTCAATAGAAAAGTATCTGCGTTGTTTTTCTTTTGGAATCCATGTGCGTAGTGCTGTATTTAAGATAATTGTATCAATGGGCTTGGAGATAAAGTCGTTAAACCCTGCATTTAAGAATACTTCTCTCATGTTTGCTACAGCATTTGCGGTTAGTGCTACTATCGGAAGATTTTTGTAGTAATCATTATCAGAGTCGAGCTTTCGTATCATCTGCGTAGCTTCAATGCCGTCAACACCGGGCATTCTATGATCCATAAATATAAGGTCATACTTAGTCTCTTGCACCATTTCTACCGATTTAGCGCCACCGTCACATAAGTCAACCTGCATTTCGTAAGGTAATAACAATCCTTCTGCAACTTTTAAGTTAGTACCAATATCATCAACTATCAAAACCTTAGCATCAGGTGCTGTAAACTTAACAGCGAGGTCATCCTCTGTGCTATAGGAGTAATGATCTACTACACCGTTATATAGATTTGTTAGAGAAATAGCATGAACCGGTGTAGATAATGTCCTCCACTCACCTGCTGTTTCTTCGCCAAACTCTGTAATACCAATGATTTGGAAGTCACCATTTAGTGATTCCAGTTCTGTTTTAACATCAGCCATGAGTTCGATTGCACCTATTGCGTAGGCGTATGAACCTGATGACATTTTTGTTAAGAAATCGTTAGCATTATCAACAAGGTCACATTTCACACCAAGATTTTTAATAGTTTTTATAAGTGCATCAGCAAGAAGGTCTCTACGCTCATAAATTAATGTTCTTTTTTCGTGTGGTTTTTTTACTGCTGCTAATCTGCCAAAGTCGCTAATTTTTTGCGGTATCTCAATAGAGAACTCACTGCCTACTCCATACTCTGATTTAATTGATATTTTTCCGCCAAGAGCCTTTGTTAAACCGCTTGTGATAGCAAGACCAAGTCCTACTCCTTCAATACCAATGTTTTTCTCTACATCAACTTGTGAATATTCGTTAAATAGCTTCTCTTGATCTTCTTGTTTTATACCGATACCACTATCTGTGACTGTAAAGACAAGGTTTAGTGTATCTAAATCTGATACCTCTCCGGTAACGGTTAAATTAACGAAGCCTTTTTCTGTATATTTTACTGCGTTTGTTAAGAGATTTATTAGAATCTGTCTAAGCTTTGCATCATCTCCAATTAGCGTGTTTGGTAGTTTACTGTCAATACTAACAATAAAACGCAGTCGTGTATATGCCATTCTCATTCTGATAATGCTGATTATGTCATAGAGCATTGATGAGAGTGTGTAGGTTTTGTTAACAATATCAATAAGTCCTGATTCGATTTTTGAGAAGTCAAGAATATCATTGATTATTGACAGCAGATTTACACCTGCTTGTTTAACTGTGACTATGTGTTCATTTGCAGAGTCAGACATTTTTTCACGCAAAGCAAGCTCCGTCATACCTACTATTGCATTCATCGGAGTTCTTATCTCGTGGCTCATTCGAGCAAGAAAGCTTTTCTTTGATTCTAATGCGCTTTCCAGTTGTTTAGCTTGATCCTCCAGTAATTTTGTCTGATTATCAAGCTTTTTTGCTTGCTCTTCAAGTAATATATTTTGTTTTTCAGCTTCATCTATCGCTAGTTTTAGCTCTGTTAGGTCTCTGATTGTTACAAAAACACCTTTAACCTCATTATCTTCTATAAGAGGTGTTTTTATCATTTCTGAGAAAACCTTTGAACCATCAGGATAATCTCTCCATGCTCTTGATATAACGGTTTTTACACCTTCCATAACCTGCCTGTCATCCTCTGTTAAGGCATCACAAGCTTCTTTTGACATAAAACCAAGCTCATATACGGTTTTACCAATTATATCTTTAGCACTCATAAGGTTGTGCTTTTCGTAAATGTGATTAACACTGGTGATTCTACCCTCTTTATCCTTGGTCAAAACCATATCAGGGATAGAATCATAAACAGTGTCAAGCGAAATGACATGATCCAATTTTATTTTGGTACTGTCCTTCATAAAACTTAGATTCCTCTGAACTTATATACTGTTTTATGCATGTATGTATCCCCTTTGCGTAAAAGTGGTGCAGGAAACCCGGGGGTATTTACTGCATTAGGGAAGTATTGTGTTTCAAGGCATAAGCCTGTACGTTTTGAATACACAGCTCGCTCTTTGCCGGTTTCACCCTGCATCATGTTTCCGCTGTAGAATTGAATACCCGGTTTTGTTGTGAGGCAAGTCATAGAAAGCCCGTCACATTCGAGTATTGCAGCAGGAGCTAAAGAGCGATATGCTTCGTGAGAAAGTACCCAGTTGTGGTCATAACCACCACCCAGTTCTATTTGTCTGTTTAAACTATTTATACCATCGGCAATAACTGTAAGCTCACGTAAATCAAATGGAGTATTTGTCACGTCCATATATTTTCCTGTTGGAATTAATGTATCGTCAACAGGAGTGATTTTGTGTGAGAATATTTGTATTTTATGATTTTCAATACTACCTGAATCATGCCCGGCAAGGTTAAAATAACAATGGTTTGTGAGATTTATTGGTGTGTCTTCTGTGCAGTTTGCTTTATAATCAATCCCAAGCTCACCATTTTCCAGTGTGTATTTGATTTCTACCCGCATATCGCCCGGATAACCTGCGGCAGTGCCTTCCTTATCGAGAAGCATCATAACCAATGCATTGTTTTCTTCTCTTGCTGTCCAAACCTGCTTATCAAAACCTATAAAACCACCATGCAAGCTGTTTTTGCCATCATTTGCATCAAGCTCGTATAGTTTGTTGTTCATCTTGTATTCTGCATTTGCTACTCTGTTGCCGATTCTTCCGATTGCTGCTCCATGATAACCTTTGTTTGCTTCATAGCCTGCAACATCATCAAAACCGAGTGCTACATCACGTACAGTGTCGCCAACGGGTACTATAATACTACGAATAGCTGCACCATAGGTTATTACCTCAACAGTGATTCCACTATCCTTTAGCCTGTATAATTCTACCGGTTTTCCATCCTTTGTTTCTCCAAAAGGTAGTTTCTCAATAGTCATTTAAAAAATCTCCTTTATACTTTAATTGCTTAAAGTGAGTTTATGCATTTTATCGTTATTTGTTTAATTTGTCAATAGAATTATCAATATTTTCAATGCTTTATAGTGTTTATTGTGTATTATGAACGTTTATTTTGTTCTTTGCTTTGTTTTTCGGAGTATTCATAATTTTTTCTTTTATTCATTACTTAAACTCGGGTGCCTGGGGTAATAATTCTAGCATTTTCCTGTATTTCTTAATATCCTTGTCATTTATTTTCATGAGTTTTTTTGCACGCCTTTTTTGTCTGTTTGTTATAACATCTGCTTCACGAATGTTTGCATTGTCTTTTTCAAGGCTTGTTATATATCCCATTAAGCGAACCTGCTCAGGATATTCTTCACAATATTTTTCGTATCTTAATTCTTTTGCAGTTTTTTCCATGTTTATATTTCCTTTCTTAAAATGGCGATAATTTGTATGTTCTTACTACTGCCTTGAAAGACCTTTTTTCTTCTTTTCCATTTTTTCTTCGTACAAAACGCTGTCAGCACTAAGCATTGCCGCTTCAAAACATTCTTTAGTAGATTGTTCAAGGGTTACGCTGCCTATACTGCCGGCTATTAAAAACGGGTGTAATTTTTGATTGTTATAATCTTCAAATCTGGCGCGTATTCTTTGCTCTAATTGTTTGCTGTTTTCTGCTCTTCTTACGGATGATAAAATTGCAAACTCGTCACCGCCGATTCTACCGACAATATCTTCCTCACGGATAGCTTCTCTTAGTATCTCAGAAAACTTGGCTATTGCAAAGTCGCCTTCCTTATGTCCGTGCTGGTCGTTTATTCCTTTTAGCCCGTCCATATCAATAAACATAACAACCGGTATAACATCGGGTGTTCTATGCAGGTGGTGAAGTCTTGAGTAAGAAAACTGGAAGAATCCCCTTCTGTTTAGCAGCTCTGTAAGCTCGTCCGTTATGGACAGAGTTTGGATTGTTTGCAATAATGCTGCACCCTTTATCGCTGTAGAAAGGTTGATTCTTAGTGTTTCGTAGGCATCTATTGGTGTTGTTTCGCTGTATGGCAGCAGCATAACACCAACCTCTTCCTCCGCAAAAAACAGTGGCATAAATACAAATATTCTTTGCTCACGGTCAAAATCAAAGTCCTCAATAGTTGAATAATCTGAAAACTTCATTGGATTCCAACTATTATGAGTGATATTAAATCTATCCTCACCATCAAATCCTATGAGCGTTTCAATCGCTCTGTTTGCTTCACGGTCTTCTCTGTTTACAGGTGAATGATAAAGCCCGATAAGTGCTGATTTGAGGAACAAATCAGTAAGCGACTTAAAGAGATTTTCTGCCAGTGTATCAATGTCGAACATTATCAACAGCTCGTTTGTAATACGCATTTTTCTTGTTCTGTCGTCATTTAGTGCGTATTCTCTTTTTCTTTCTTCGTTTAATCGAATATCGTGAACCAGTGTTGTTGCATAAGTCAGAGCAGCCAATATAGAGTGGGCATCTTCAAACTCCTCTTTATGCAGCTCAACCCCTGATGCAAGGACTATTATCGCCTGATGCCACTTCGAAAACTCTTTAGAATACGAATGGTAGTATTTTACAAGGATTCTGTCAATTATGTAGAGTAACTCACTTTTTTCAAATGGTACTTCCCTTATTTTCTTGATAATGGATTTAACCCATTCTCCTACTTGATGTCTTGGTACATCATCATCAAAAAGCTTGTGCAGCTCATCTTGTACATATTTTGTCAATGAGTCAATTGTTATATTGGCATCTTCAAAGCTTTTTTCCGAAAATGAAAACTCCTTAAGCATACATCCGCATGATTGACGAGGAATAAAAACCGGATTTACATTGGTGATTTCTTCGACTTTTTCACCTTTTGTTATATCTATCAGCATGCTTGTGCTAACACGCCCCAGCTCGGTAAAATCCTGACGAACCGTGCTGATAGACGGCACATATATAGATGATATAACATCATCGTCAAAGCCTGTAACTGCCATGTTTTCAGGCACCATGATGTTTTTGTTTTGCATAATTGTCAGCACACCGATAGCGGTTTGGTCGTTGCTGCACGCTACAGCATCAACCGTAAGCTTTCGTACATCATACATCTCTGCAACTGCTCTACGTCCCCCGTCACGCCCGAAGTTCCCCGGGAATACATACTTTTCATCAAAGCTTATGTCGTTTGCTTCTAATGCCTCTTTATATCCTTTTAAGCGCGCTTCTGCTTCCGGGTGTCCGTCCGGCCCTTTTACAAATGCGATGTTCCTTTTCTTATGAACCTTTATCAAGTGGTCAACTGCACTGTACATTCCGCTGGTATTGTCTGTGACAACGGACGGGATTCCGGGCAGTGCAAACGAGACTGATACTGTGGGTATATTTTTTGGCACTCTTTCCATGTATTTATTAAACTCGTCCAAGCCGATGTTTTGTGCGAGAAATCCTGATAGCAATATCACACCGTCCAGGTGTTTGCTGTTCCAAATAGTGTCAAAGCACGACTCCAAATATGAGACAAAGCTATTGTCCGAGTGTTGGTGCGTGCCTATATAGGCGGTTAAATGTATATTTTGTTTTTTTGCAACCTCAACTATTCCTCGCCAGATGTCGTACTGGCAGGCATTATCAATGGTTGAGCATAATACACCAAAATGAAGTCTTTTCATAGATTCATTATACTATATTTTGAACAAAAATCAACAAATTTAGTTTTTATGAACAAATTGTTGCTCTATTTATTGTGTATGTGTTTTGACGTTGGTTCTTTTATCCCATATTGTTACAGTTATTATTCCAAATGCTGACCCGACAAGCATTAT
>JAITFS010000032.1 GCA_031281195.1 Oscillospiraceae bacterium | reverse complement strand
AACGGCATTATCGAAAACTACTTAAACTGCTGTGTCAAAAAAAAGCAAATCAGCCTTGACATCCCGCCGTTGCAAGTTGTGCTTGTCTTTTGGGCGAGTATTACCGGAATAATCATGCTCGCGCATAAAAAAGAAGTCTACATCAATAAAGCAACAGGTACAACAAAAGAAAGTTTTATGCAGGACGGGTTTCACCTGCTGCTAAAATCAATAATTGGAGGAAAATAATTTATGAAACGAAATGAAAACGGAAGCAAGAGAAAGAAATTATTACCAATTCTCTTGGCAATTAGTCTGCTATTGGCGGCAATAGGCTGGGGGGTCAGCATAAACCTCTATATGACGAGTACACCTCGATTAAATCCCGATGCTTTGGAGAATCTTAAAAATAACCCATTATGGACAACTTCGGATTCGGGATTATTGCAAGCTATTGAACGGCGTAATTCAACATCACGCGGAGATTTTACAGGAAATGAAATTAACGAAGACGCCTTGCAACTTTTAGGATGGGCGGCAACAGGCAAAAACCGTGATGGCACAGGATTTGTCATCCCTTTGGCGATGGGAGTAGAACCGTATGTGTCGCTATATCTTGCGCAGGAAAGCGGAGTTCGTAGGTTTTATTGGGAAAGCAACAGTTTTGAAGATGTATCTGACGATGACATCCGCAGTAAAATAAATTCGGGACAAAATGCGTCTGCGATTTGGATTTACGTAATAGATGTAGATAAAGTTCCAAGAGGTAGCATGGAATGGGCATGGCACGCGATAGGAGCAATGAGCGAACACCAGTATTTAGTAGCGGACGAGCTTGATATACAAGCACGTTTCATGGCTTCAATTAATGCAGATGAGGTGGCTGCGTTATTAGGATTGGATGCAGATAAACATATACCGGCAAGTGTTATGGCTATGGCACAAAAATAGTGTGAGAAATGTAGTGCAAACTCAAACCATGTGTCATTCGCTACACTCGTATTACCAACAAAAAGAAATAATTATTCGATGTTGGTTAGATGTACTAATCAACATGAAGAACACACAGGCAGTTCATCACACTTAGTAAACAGGCATACTATACAAGATTTCACCAGTTTTCATAACTTCTTCAACAAAACCACTTGGGTCATGCTTGCGGTCAAGCAAAATTGGCTCAATATCTGTGCTAATATCTCGCCTTAACTTCCATAACTTGGCAGATGTTTTCAGCCAGTCACCAATAAAACCATCAAAAACCACAGCCACATCAATATCACTATCTTGATGTGCGTTTCCGTTTGCAAAAGAACCATAAAGTAAAACAGCAGACGGAAATAACTCATTTGCAACTACTTGTGCATATTGATTTGCAATAGTTAGAGCTGTGTTTTTATCCATTTTAGCAAAATCTCCGTTTCTTTTAATATCTCTTTACACGTTGTTTTATCTAATGAAGATGAAATATTTTCTTTATATGCAGGGTAACGAGCTTCAATATTCAGAGGTTGCAAGGTATCTATAAAGTCTTTTTGTTCTTCACTCATTATATCATAAACATTTGCTTTCTTTGCTAATTCTTCTAAATCGTGTGATTTTGGTGGTGTTGGGGTTGTTTTTGCAACTAATGCTTTTAAACCTTTTTCTATAGTTAAGTGACAAAGAAAACCCGAAAATAACAATTTCCTTTTCTTAAATAGTATCTTCGCTGTTGATAAGTCATCTGTTGCTAAATCAATCCAGTATTTTACTCTATCAATATTATTCATACAATACCGCCTTTGCGTTATTGTATCATTTTATTACTGTGTATACAACATAAAACCAACCACAAAAAAAGGCATGTTGCTTGATTTAATTACACCTTGCCGTATTTTCGTTTAACGCAACCAATCTACACACAATATACAGATGCAAACTTTACAGGACTTATTAATGTTTATTCGTTCTCTTTTTAAACTTCATTCCAACGCACAAGGAATTAAAAGCTACAGGTTTCCACTTTTTTGTATCATCATACATAAACTTTAAATCTCCACATAATTCACTAAACGACTCTCCATGAGGATACATAGCTATACTTTCAGTCCATGCATAAAGCTTTTCTTTTTTGTTGAGATATACTTCACAAATTGAGTATTCTCTAGTTTTTTCATTCTTATCAGATATATGCTCAATATATACAGCTTGGTATCGCCAAAAGCTACTATTTTGCATTTTTTTACCTTTTTTCACTTATCTTCCCTCTGAATTCTTATTAGAGTATTATAGTAAAGTATTATCTCTCTATTTAATCTTTTATATAAAAATAACCGCCAACCTAACAAGACGATGTATGTTCCTAAGGTGATAGATAGAGCAATGTACACAGAATTATTCAGAAAGGTCTCTAACCATTCAGGTTCATCAATTATCCCGGTTAGAATTAATATTAAAATTGAAACTGGTGCAAATGCTGTATATACATATAAAATATTTTCATGATACCGTTGAATAGACTGTTTCTGTTCAATAATAAGCTTTATATCATCTATGGAGTAATTTTCTGGAAGATAATTCAGATTATCAAATATTTTTAATCTTTGCATGGTATGAATCACTGCAACAATAAAGTATGCAATATATATCAATCGTATCCATTTTATATTGCTCTGAATGAAAATGGAAATACTACCTTTATAAAATACAGTATCTATAAGAATTATAGCTAGTAAAATTAATAAATGAAGTAGTGTTCGTGATAATTGAAATTGAAATGCAGTTGGCAGATTATTAAATGGTTTACCCCACGTAACTAAATCAGCAAATTTGCATCTTAGAAATCTTATTGCATAGTATAGTACAATTAGTAAAACAATCAATATAGTTAGTTTAATGATCAAATAGTCCATACACAAGCCTTAATATGAAGATTAGTTATACACTTAATATTTACCACGCAATGCTAATAACTCAATTATAAATTAAATTCTACCGAATTGCAAAATGAATTGTGCGGACAGCACGAATAAATATCTTGTATTGGAATGTGATGATGCTACACAATATCACAAATTAATACAGTAATCACTTTTTTGTAAAAATTGTAATAATCTCTGAATTAGTATGTTCATCGTTTGGGTCGGCTGAATAGCAAAAGCTAATGGCAGTATCGTTCTAAAAATGCTCATATATAGAGAATGTCTTAGTCTTCATGTTTTTGTTAATGCACTAAGTGTGCTTGAGCATCATTTATTTATAATTACTATAATACTAAGAAATTTACACATTGGGTGTAGCTTAATCTGTATCTACCCAGGTATCACTTTTTCCGATGTTGCAATCTAAGCATAGTGTTTGGAGATTTTCTCTTGAATTATCTCCACCTTTTGAAACAGGCTTTTTATGATGGATATGAAGCTCAATATCTGGATGACGTGTCCTTGAACGTCCACATAAACAACAAGTGAAACCATCTTCTTCAAAAACTTTTACTCGCATAGATTTTGATACCTGTCCTGTATTTCTGCGCTTCATACTCCATATTTTTTCATTAGTAATAGAGGTTTTGAAAATTTCTCCCCATGCTTCAATATCTTCCTGTGGGAAGTTAAACCCCTCTTCATAAATAACGCGAAAACCTTGATATTTGTCATCATTATCCAACCATTCAATAAACAAAACTTTATATATAAATTCAAAATCACCGATTATCACTTTAAAACAGGTAACATTTAACGGTTTTAATGTTTCACAGGCGACTTTTATTACTTTGCATATAGTCTTAGCCCACCTTCTGTTAGGACGTTTATTTATGTGTATGCTATATGTATCCATATTATCACTGTTGCTTGGAGCAGACATATTTCCAATATAGTTAATGAAATTTATATTAGATGAAGTGAACGATTGTCTAATAGCTCTTGCAAGAACACGAAGGTTTTCATACTGCACAGCAGAATAACAATAAGTTTCAATTTTTACACCAAATACATATTCAGAAACAGTAATATTAGAAAACATCCTATTTTACCTTACAATTAATTTTGATTAGACTAGCAAACTTAGTATAACATGGCTATATGGTCGTGTCTATCACTGTGGTTCTACATTGTAGGAGTTTTTCTTGAGAGAGGTTAAAATAAACGTTTTTATGAAATCTGAGAGTAAGCAGCTCTTTTTGAGCATTTTTGCTATTATAGTAAGAACCCTGTAGTCGCTAAAGCTACAAGGCTTTTCTCTTGGTTGCGGGGGGCGGATTTGAACCACCGACCTTTGGGTTATGAGCCCAACGAGCTACCGGACTGCTCCACCCCGCGATATTGCATATTTTTGCCGACTTTTCAGTCAGCAAAAGTT
>JAITFS010000009.1 GCA_031281195.1 Oscillospiraceae bacterium | reverse complement strand
TCTACGCCTTACCGTCACAACCGAGAACTTCTTTAATTTTGTGTTTTACCAGAGTTCTAATATTATCTCTTCCCGGGGCAAGATATTGACGTGGGTCAAAATGATCGGGGTGTTTTGCCATGTGCTCACGTATTCCTGCTGTCATTCCAAGACGAAGGTCGGAGTCAATGTTTATCTTACAAACAGCAGAACGTGCTGCTTGACGTAGCATATCCTCCGGAATACCAATCGCATCCGGCATACTGCCGCCGTATTCGTTGATGATTTTTACATACTCGGGCACTACTGATGAAGCACCGTGCAAAACAATAGGAAAGTTCGGGAGTCTTTTTGTGATGTCTTCCAGTATGTCAAATCTAAGGTGCGGTGTTTGTCCGGGTTTAAACTTATATGCTCCATGACTTGTTCCAATTGCAATAGCAAGTGAGTCAACACCTGTGCGTTTAACAAACTCTTCAACTTCCTCCGGACGTGTAAAAGCTGCATCCTCTTCCGACACATTTACATCATCTTCAATACCGGCAAGCTTACCAAGCTCACCTTCAACCACTACGCCTCTGTCATGTGCATACTTAACTACCTCAGATGTGAGCTTAATATTGTCTTCAAAAGAGTGTTTTGAACCGTCTATCATAACAGATGTAAAACCACCATCTATGCATGATTTGCAGATTTCAAAATCATCACCGTGATCAAGATGTACACAAATCGGAAGCCCTGTGTCTAAAACTGCGGCTTCAATAAGCTTCATTAAATATACATGCTTTGCATATTTTCTGGCACCTGCGGATACTTGCAAAATAAGTGGTGCATTTAGTTCTTTTGCTGCCTCTGTGATTCCTTGAATTATCTCAAGGTTGTTGACGTTAAAAGCTCCGATTGCATATTTACCCTCGTAAGCTTTTTTGAACATTTCTGCTGATGTTGTAATTGGCATTTATTTATCCTCCATGTAAAATTTTAGTGAGATTAAGGCGATTATGAACAGTTATTAAGTAGAAATAATAACTATAGCATATATTACAATTTTCTCAACAAAATTGCAACTAGAAATATTAATTACTATCCTCTAACGCAACCTGCGTTTTTACTTCTACCCTCAGGGGACTCGAAACGGCGGTTCAAATGGAATGAGTATAACTCCATCTAAAATCATACGTTCACCACTTGTCATACGCAAACCGGGAGCGTTAGCCGGAGGGAATTGTGTACCGGCATTGTTATTAAACATGACATTAAATATATCCCAATCGGGTAACTCGTAAACGTATAAATTACCCTCAAGAAGTGTCATTGGAATACCGGGCCAGCTTGCATTTTCTATGACACCATCTTCAAAGGAGGTTGAATAAACATAGCAATATACTTCTTCCCAACCATCTTCATTTACAAAAAACACCAATGACTCATTACTTGTATTAGGTGTGTCATTAATATTATCCTTAACCCAGGGAACTGCAGGAGTGCGAGGTCCATCCTCTTTATAAAAAACTACAACACTTTCTGCGTTTATACTTCCACTTAAAAGACCATTATTTACACTAAAAACATTACCGGATATTAAGTCTTCATAATCACCGTCTGCCAGTAAAAAAGCCGTTACATCTGTTAGTTGGGTAAGTGTACCGGTATTTATTAGTATTGCACCGGAATTACCACGCTCAATCATCAAAATACTATTACTATCGGTAGGATTTGAAAAATGCTCTGATGTGCCTTGCATAGCTGTTTTGAAATGATTTAATGCAGTGACTTCTTTAGATTTATAAGCATCATTTCCAGCTTCACCAACAATATTGTTACCCCATCTGTTATTTATACCGGGGGAACTACCGGCAGGTCTGCTGAGATATAAAGGTGTACTGTCATTACGGCCACTGAGAACAGCCCAACCATATAGGATTTGCTTTTCGGTTAAATCAGATGTTTCACCGGCGTTACAAAATGTGTCGTGCGACTCAACCCATGTGATAATATCTTTTGGGTCAATGTTTACAGAATATCTTTCTAAAGCTGATGCATTTAGCATACCGCTTCGCACTGCATTAACAATTGTAACACCATATACAGCATCAGTGACCTTCATAAAATCAGCGTACACTTCGGCTGCTTCACTGCCGAGAACCTCACCGTATTGAAACTCTGCTCCATTTTCCATTACAATAGGCCAAAAATCGCTTGCAAAAGACGGGTCGTCAATCGGTAATTCTATATGATAAGCAGCATCATAACGAAATCCTGATGCACCTAATTCTATGCACCGTTCTAAATATTTTAATACTTCCTGTTGAATATAAGGGTTTTGCGTGTTTAAATCCCATAAACCCAGTAGTTGGTTTTGTGTCACTTGATAACGGCCGGGGCCTGTTATCCCTCTTGGTTCATGAAAAGCACCACCCGGGATATTCTTTACATCATCACTAATCATAGCAAAATCTGCTGCCATGTGATTTATGACTGCATCAACAATTATTTTTACTCCATGCTCTGCTGCAACACGGCACATGTTTTCAAACTCTTCTTCTGTTCCAAGTTGGAAGTTTCCGATTTGAAAGCTAACAGGCTGGTAATGGTACCACCAAAAACCATGTGGCCCACCAATATTCATACCTTCACCACCATAAGGGTGAGTGGTTATTGATTCAGAAATTGGTGATGTTTGAACAGATGTAAACCCTGCTGCTTTAATGTCTGCCATGTTTTCAGCGATTGTGTTAAATGACCAACAGAAAGCATGAAGAATAGCACCACCTTGTATTTCCTGTTCTTCAATAATCGGGTCATTATCACATGCTATACTCACAAAAAGTAAAGCAGTGAGAAGCAGAATGATAAGAATTATTGTTGAAAATGTTTTTAGTAGCTTCATGTTGATGCTCCTTTTGAATAAAGAGTAGAGAGTAGAGGACTCTAAGAAAATGTGAAACATTTTCCTAATGCGAAACTTGTTTCGCTATGAGAGTAGAAAGTAGACATAGGGATTAGGGTAGACTATATTGTTCTAATCCCTAATCCCTGCATTATTTCTCAGTGGAACTTATTACTTCTTGTTTTTTAGAACTACAATGACAATTACTACAATAATGACAACACCTGCTCCTACGCCAAGGAGAATCCAAAGCAGGTTATTACTATCACCATTATCAGCAGGTGTTGGAGTTGGTGCCGGGGTTGGTGTTGGATCAGGGTCTGCCGGTGCCGGTGTCGGATCAGGTTCGTCCTCTGTGTCAAGCACTATTGGTTCGTCATAATAAATGCTGTAATCTCCCGAGGAATCAATTACGAACCAAACATCAACACCTGTTTCAACACCGCCCATGTCAGCAGTTTGTATTGAGCCGTTTTCAGCGTTAACGATGTAGTTATCAGCCCATCCTTCAACTTCAATTTCCCACCATCTACCTGCACCTTGAGTGAGAGCTCCACCCGGCCAGCCATCAAACAAGTTACCTTGACTTCCCCATGCCCAGAGGCGTATATCATCACCCCATGCTAGTGGTACATGAGCACGAATCATTACCAATGGTGCGCCTGCATGATCAGGATTTGTGAAAGATACATTGGCGCGTGCATTTTCGCCGGCTCTTTCTTCGACAATAATCCACATATCCTCACCGGGCATATCTTCGATGTTTTCTGTTTGTACAGATCCATCATTTGCATTTACAATAACGTTATTTGCCCAAGTTGGTACTCTAACTCTATACCAGTCTCCGGCATCGGTCATAGGTTCACCGGGCCAAGCTTCAAAAGCATTACCTTCGCTACCCCACGCCCAAAAATGCGGTTCATCCCAATCTGCCGGTACTCTGGCAAATACGGTATACTTAGAGACAAATGGTGGTGCGTCGCCTTGAGTTTGCGGGTCTGTTGTGACTTCAAAATCATCACCGTCTCCACTTACGGTTATCCATAAATCTTCATATCCGATTTCAATATTACCTGTTTGAATTGATCCGTCGTTAGCATTTACAATACCTTCGTCTGCCCAAGCAGGTACGTGGACATAGAACCATCCGGGATTATCGGGTAGTGGTTCAAATTCTTCACCCGGCCATGATTCGAATACGTTTCCTTCGTCACCCCATGCCCAAAATCCCGGATTTTCCCAGTCATCAGGGACGCTGACATAGATCACGAGCATTACATCAGGGTTTGCGGATGCAATAGGAGTAAAAATTGCTGTCAGTGATACAAGCAAGATTAGCGAAAGGACAATTGATATGATTTTCTTCATTTTTTTACCCTCCAAAACTGTTTAATTTCATAGATATTTTATGATAATATCTTACCAACTATAATGATAGATTTACTGCTATTTGTCAAGAAATATATGTGAAAACGTTTTCCTTATTTGCTATGTGTTTATCACATCATCTTTTGCACACGCCATGCCAGATAGCCTAGTATTAATTGATATATGAATAAATGGAACACAGGCAGAATAAATCCTATTAGTGTGGCAGGTATTGCAGGTAACCAGAAGCAAACTGCAAAAACACGTAAACGCTTAGTCATTGAAAGCTTGTGTGTCATTTTGCGACCTAAACCCATCATTCCTGCCAACATTCCGCTAAGAGACAAAAGTGTTGCGGATGCAATTGTTGAGATTAGCAAAATGACAGGGAGAAGCATCCCTGTATAATAATTGTTTAACAGAGCAAGACGGTCAAATATATCCTCTGCGTTACCTTCGATAAAATCAGATTCGGGGAAATATTCGAGAGGTGCGCCGAGTTTTGTATTTCTTCCATCGTTTGTATCATTAAAAATAACAATATCATCAACAATTTCAAAAGATTCCATAGTAACTCTGTAATCGTAAAAACGAGCGTACAAATCATGCGGATATTGACGTATTAACCAAAAACAGACTGGTAGCATCAATATACACAGTGATGCTACCACAGACACTACAAGTGACGTTCTTGAAGCAATCTCAGCCCTTTGGGCAAGCTTAATAATCATTCGCCTTTGTTAGCACCGGCAGTAAGTCCGGTGACTATAAAACGTTGGAAAAATATTGATAGTGCAGTAATTGGCAGTGCAATCATAATACTTGCTGCTGCAAAACGCGGTAAGTTAAAGAGTGGGCTTTGCGGGTCTGTCCAGTTAAAAAGCTCAATTGCTATAGTCAGGTTTTCGTTGCTGGATAGTAATAAACGAGGCATTATATAGTCAAACCAAGGTCCCATAAATGCTGTAAGTGCAAGAAATGCCATTATTGGTATAGAAAGCGGTAAAACAATATGTCTGAACACTTGGATTTTTGACGCTCCATCTATATATGCTGCTTCGTCAATGGTGCGAGGTATGTTAAGTAGATACCCTCGTGCTAAAAAGATGTTACCGGGTATACTGCCGGCAGTATAGATAATTACCAGAGTATAAATGTTGTCAAGCAGCCCAAAGTTAAGTGCTATAACATATATAGCTGTTAATCCAAGAAAAGACGGGAACATTGTAAATATCATTATAAACATTAGCAGGGGTTTTCGTCCTTTGAACGGGAAACGTGCGAAGATAAATGCAGTAAACATGTTTAACACAGCGGAGCAAACCATTGTTAATACTGCGATTATTAACGTATTTTTGAACCATTGCGGAAACCCTGTCTCGGTAAGTAGCTCCACATAGTTTCTAATTGTCGGATTGGTTGGAATTATTTTCACGTCAACGATTGCTGCAGATGATCCAAATGATGACCCGACTATCCACAACACAGGAATAAGTACAGCAAGTACAATCAACCCAAGCCATATATGAATTATTGAACCAAAAAACCATTGTTTAGGAGTTAGTCTTTTTTTGTTTTTCACGTTCTAATCCTCCTTAAATACACGCGTCCGGCGTAGATTTATCGCTGACACTGTTGCAAGTATAACAAATATAAACACCGACATTGCAGCCGCATAATTGTACATTCGCTGTTCAAGCGTTAGCTTGTATATCCATGTTATCAAGAGGTCGGTTGCTCCTGCAAATTGTAAGCTTGGGTCACCCGGCCCGCCTCCTGTCAGGAAGAAAACGAGTCCAAAGTTGTTAAAGTTAAATGTAACAGAGAAGATTAATTGCGGTGCTGTTGCCGCTAATAAATAGGGGAATGTTATATGTCTGAAAATCTGTGGAGAGTTTGCTCCGTCAATCTGTGCAGCTTCATACATATCTGTATCAATTGTGGACATAACTCCTGATATTAACGACATAAAGTATGGAAACCCTAACCATATATTAACTAATATCAGAGCAGTTCTTGCCCAGTTCACATCAGTTAAAAATGGTATAGCCTCAAAACCTAAATCAACCAAAAAGCGGTTTATCGGACCTTGTGGATGTAAAGCACTTCGCCAAGTTAATACAGATACAAAACCGGGTATAGCCCACGGGAGTATGTAAATACTGCGAAATATTTTCTTAAATCTTACGAGGGGACTGCTGATTATAACAGCTTGAATCATTCCAAATGTATATGCTGTGAAAGTGGCTGTAAACGCCCAAATAGTTGTCCATACAAATAAATAAACAAAGGTATGACTCCAGATAGGCAGTTTAACTATGTCGATAAATGTTTGGAAACCAACCCACTCAACCAGATTCCTTGGTGGAATAGTGTTGGTATTATAGTTTGTAAATACGACAATAAACGAGAAGATAATCGGGAGCAATGACACAAACAATATCAACAGTAATCCCGGTGTTATTGAGATATATTCAAAATTACTCTCTAATCCCAAACGAATAGAGTTGATACTGCTTACTCTTTCTCCTTCTTCAATTTTTTTGCGTGTTTTATATGCATCACGAATGTTAAGAATGTATACAAGAAAAAGTACAAAAAGTATTGCAATAGCTATCAAACCACTTATGAGCAGCATTGTGGAGTGGTCAAATATAAGTGTCGCAGAAGACTCACGGGGAATTTCCCCAAGTGTGATAATACCCCATAAGCTTCTTGTAAAAAATCCGAAGTTGCGGAAGTGTAAGAAAGGATTTCCGCCAATATCCATAGCACCTTCGGGTACAGTGAGTGCGCGCAAGGTTCCTGTGAAAAGCTCAACACATATAAATGTGACTTGCACAGCGAAAAATGCTAATCCTTTTAGCCATTGTTTATTGAGAACCTGTCCGCTACCCCAAACAATTGCAGACATAATTGCTGTTACAAACTTCATATCAACATCTCCTACAACATATAACAAATCACCCGCCGTCTGCGGACGGCACCCTCTTTACTAAAGAGGGCATGGAGAGTGCTATTCCCTAGTCATGCTACCAATCTATGTCTCTGCCTGCGGCTTGTAGTAATGTTCTGTACGTGTCCATTGCTTTTATTTGAGATTCTGCTACTGTGAGCTGACCATCCCATGCAAAAACAAATAAATCAAGTAAACCATCCCAACC
>JAITFS010000232.1 GCA_031281195.1 Oscillospiraceae bacterium | reverse complement strand
TGTAGTTTGCTCCGACGAGGGGTTGCAATGGTTTCGACGGGGGTGTGGATTCGTAAATAGCGGGCGAAGGTGCAGGAACTTCTAAAACACTGCAAACTTATAAATTAAAGAACAACGATAACGTAGTTCTGGCAGCCGCTTAAGGCTGTCCGTCCTCCCCGGAAGGTCCACGAGCCGGGCTAGGGCGTCGATTAGTGGAGAACGTGAGTGCTAAGTAGCTTTGTAGGCACCACGCATAAAAAGCTACCGAGCTGCATGTTGCGTGACGGTTTGCACTGCGGCAAGGGAAGGGTCTGATTCTAAAGTCCGCGTGGAGAATGCGCAGCATTCTCTATACGGCTTACGAAGTAAGACGTTATGGCCGTCTGCGCCCGGAGAGTTTTACGTTAAAATGCTTTCGGACGGGGGTTCAATTCCCCCCAACTCCACCACGAGCAGACCAAGCTTGCGATACAAACCATTAAAGTTATTTTCGCAAGCTTGATTTTTTTGTTATTTTCTGTTTATTTATACCAAACTATTAATAATAATGAAGTTGGATAATTCGACATTGTCATCAATATCTATAAGGTAATTTCGTAATTATACGAACAAACGGTCGTTAATGATTTGTCTGTATTATATTTTTATATTGTAGCTTATAAGTTGTTTTCTAAGCTACAATTGGTGGGCTGATTTCATGTTTATCATTGTATAATTTTGTAAAAAGTAATATAATGAAGAAAGCAACTGGCGTTGTACAATAGTAAGTCAAACAAGATACCCAAGATATGCCTTAACTTCCTCAGCCCTAATCAAGTATTAGAAAAGTATCTACACATTATGTGAGTAACGCTCGACTTTGCCGACAAAGTCGGCAACCGCTACTACCGCCCTACGCTTCGCTACGGTTTGTCTCTGTTATGAGACAGTAAAAATATCAGATTTATATATTTTTTCGGGTTAGTGTCACCTATCATTGACAATTCTACATGCTATACTTTTTAGAATAAAAATGTATTGAAAAATACTAAAATTTATTATAGAATGTAATTCGTGAATTCTGTCGTATATTTTTAGGTCGTATTTTAAGATCACAACCATTTTTGTTATTGTTATAAGGAGAGTTTTATGAGTGTTGGAGTACAAAACAGTGTAAAAAATGAAGCAGTGTTTGTTTTTACAGCATTGGACTTCTTAAGTACATTTTTTTCTGTGCTTAAGAAGGAAAATGTTAATATAGTTTCTGCAGCAAAACTGTTTGAATCTATAGGGAGGCATAGAGAAAGCTATCTTCCGATATTTATTGACATTGATGTAATAAATAATGGAGGAACTATATATTCGCACGATTTGGAAGAAGGTCTTTCAATGTTGCAAATCATAGGTGCAGTTGGTAAAGCTAACCCTAAGTTTGAGCGCATTATATTAAAAATGCATAAAGAGGAGGCTGATGTATTTATTGACGACTGCCCGGAGCCGTATCGCAACTATGTCATTAACTTCGCAAACGAGTATTTAAAGGAAACTAAGGAGTCATAGTGAATGCAATTAGATGTTGAGAGCGGTTTAAATAAAAAGGATAATATATTAGATAGACAGCAGTATGAGAATGTATATAATGTATTTTTATCTAAAACAAATGCTATTGTAGAATCTTATTTACTAGAACATGCTGGAAAGAAATGGCATCCATATTCCGGAGAGAAAGTAATACATGATCCAATATGGGGAAGTGTAAGGTTTACTGATAATGAAATGAAAATTATTGATACACCCTTGTTTCAACGGTTGAGAGATATTTATCAGGTTGGATTGGGCGTATTTACGTATCCATCTGCACGTCATTCACGGTTTGAACACTCTCTCGGAACGGTGGCAATTGCTGCAAAAATGATTGAAGGTTTAAAAAAGCAAAAAGGAAATATTGTGAATATTACCGACTACGATGTTTTAGATGTCAGATTTGCAGCACTCTTACATGATATAGGACATTGCTTTTATTCTCACTTATCCGAAACATACTACAGTGCAATGCCTGAATTTACATTATTATTAAGACACTTTAACTTAAAGTTTAAGGTGAGACCAAAAGCACATGAGGTTTTTTCCTTTTTAATAATTAACACATTAGCATTTAAAAACTTTATTACTGAAAACAATGTATTTGACGATAAGTATATAGAAATTTCTGGTGGTATAGGTAGTTTAATGAATCGAATTGGAAATATGATTATAGGTGTTGCAAACAATGGACGAGGTCAGTTAAGTAATAAAAGTATGTCCTTTCTTACAAGAATTATTAACGGTGATATTGATGCTGATAAACTTGATTATATAAGAAGAGATAGCTACACATCGGGATTACCGCTAACCTTTGATATAGAACGGTTATTGTATAAAATGACAATTAGAGAACCGTTAAACACTAACGAGTATCAATTAGTTGTAGATATTGCTGGTATCACTGCAGTTGAAGAAATTGTTTTTAGTAAACTAATGCTAAATCATTACATATATCATCATCAAAAGGTTTTAGCTACTGAGATTATGGCAAAGGACATTGCTTTAGCATTAATTCAATTAAAGCACATTGAGCACCCAACTGACTTTTTGTTATTCACTGATGCAAATATAGATGCATTAATAAGCAGTAAAGAGACTCCCTTTAAAGAAGATTTTGGCTGTGTAGAAAATATCGGTTTTTTTGTAAAACGTGTAAAAAATAGATATTTACCAAAAAGGTGTTTTGAGATAAATAGTCACGTTCTGGAGACGGTACATTCTGATGCTGACAGAAATGAACAGGAGCGTTTTCGGGTAAAAAAATGCTTAAATGATTTGGAAAAAACAAAAGATCATACGGAAAAAACAGATTTATTATATGCCCTTTGTTCTGATTTATTTGAGTTTACTGATATACAAAAGAGAAGTATAGCTCAGTTTGAAAAATTTATTAATAAGTTCAACACAATGACTTACATGGAATATACAAAAGGTATTAGAACAGAAATTTATTCTGCTATTTGTGACTTTTATCACAAGACTAAGAAAGCACTACCAGAACTAGGGATATCTGTATTCGATGTCCATGTTTCTGTTCCAAAAACTATTAAGGATCCCGTTGATTTTACAACTCCTATTGTATATAGAGATAATCATAGTGAAGCAAAAGACATTATGTCATATACAAAAAACTGGGCGATGGCATTTAACTCAAACAAGTGGAGTGGTTATGTTTTTGTTAGTCCTCATATTGATGTAACAATCGCCTTCAAAGCGACATTGACAGTTCTAAAAAAACATATTGAAGGAATGACATTCACACATCCTGATAAGTATATAAAACGACTAGATCAAAATTGGATAGAGAAAATTGATAATCTTTTATAATTGCTTGGATTACCATAATATTGTGATGCTAATCATCTAATTAGAGAGTATTGTATCCATAAAATTCTAATGCAATTGCAAAACCTTGTCACGAATGGCTTTTTGCACCTCATCTTGTACTCGGGTGAATGGAATTCGCTCTTGTTCCAGACGCACATTTTCTCCCCACATGTTATTCTGCAGTGAAAAAAACAATTGTTGTTCGTCTTTTGTCAAACGAGATAAACTTCCATAAAAAGGTTCTTTTTCTATAACCCACAAATCGCGGGAATCAAGTAAAATATCTTCATTCATTAAAATAGATTTGACTTGAGGAAAGAACTGTCTAACCTGATCAAGCATCTTAAAGCCGTGCGTGTCCAAGTCTCCCCAGTAATAGACTGCTTTTTCCTTCAACCAATTTATCGTTTTAAGAATATCCACAGCATATCCCAAACCAAAAATCACTATACTCCCTTTTACATTCGGAAAAGACAACCCATTTATTTCATTTTCAGTTATGAAGACTGTTGAAACATTTGGATTGAAAAGAGCCACCTGTTCGAACGGAGCTGAGATATCTTCAAGTCCGTTTATATATAATTCGGTATCTAAAAAACGCATACGGATTCGTATGGGTTTTTCGCATAATCCAAAACGCCCTTCAAAAGAACCGGCTTTTTGATTGATGTATTCTTCCGGAAGGATTATATTAAGCAGTTCTGTAAGGATGCGTTTTTTGTTTTCTACGAACTTGGTATCAACTCCGGGGATATCCATTTGTCTCATATATAAACCACTGTTAGGATGCTCATAAAACCAGCGAAGCACAGCTAATATATTTGTCCAATCATTATAATATTGCAAAACCTTCAATGGGAATTTTTGAGCCCAATCATTTAGCACTATCCACTCAGATAAAATAAGAGACACATCTTTTTGTATTTTTTCTGCTTCTCGATTCTTTTTTATCAGCTTTAATGCATCGTCAATTGTAGTGATAAGTGCATGGGTTGGTATTGGATTGCGTCCCAACTGACGATGCACAATCTCCTTTTCAATCAATTCAAAACCGTATCCTCGTTTTCTTTTACTTGCTTCTCGCAGAGCATCTATCCATGGATATACGTCGGCAAAATTGCTTGTAATTTCGTTGCTTTTTGGCTTTTTAAGAGAAAAAGTCAAGGGAAATAATCCGGTTTGAGTTAATAGCTCTCGCGGTATAGCTCCATTATCCCACTTTCGTTGTAATTGTTCTACAATCCATTTTGTGTCAGACCATTTCGACATTTGACAATAACCTTTCTCTCTTTTTCTTTTCTCGCCTATATTCTTCAATTGTAATGTCTCGCAACATCGATCGATGTGTCAAATCATCATGATATACAAAACCTACATGGCTTATATATGGTTCAATAGTAGGTATTTTAAGCAGTGGTGTAACAATCAAAAGTTGCAAATCCAATTTTTTAAATAGTTCTAATCCGAACCGTGCTGAATCATCGGAACTTTTCAAGAAAGCTTCATCAATCACGACAAAGCGAAACGAGTGATCTTTGCCACCGCTTCTGTTTATACCAAAATGATAAACCAGACTTGCTGCAAGGATCGTATATGCCAGTTTTTCTTTTTGTCCTCCGGACTTGCCGGAGGAGTCTTTATAATGTTCATACTCTTCGTCGGTCTCGCGCCACTTCTCCGAAGCAGCAAAAAGAAACCAATTTCTAACGTCAATCACCTTTTGTCTCCAGCGTTCATCATTCTCGGTTTCTCCGGGGCGCCCTTTAAACCGTTCAATAATCTCTTTGACTTGCAAGAACTTATCTTCGGCATACTGTTCGTCGTCATTGCCACTAAATGACCCTTCTGTACAGGCTCTGAGTTGAATGCGAAAATCTTGTATCGCAGAATCGTATGTATCATCATATTCTAACTTGATATATCGCCCCTCATTGTAATCTATAGTACTCAGGGATTCATTGATTTGCTCAATCCGCTCTTTGATCGTATCCTGTTCCATCTTCAACTTTGTTTGAAACAGCGCTATTTGATTAATAGCATTTTCACGTAACAATTTTTTGAAACGTTGTTCAAATTTAGGAAGTCCGTCATCTTCAAGCCGACTGAGCATTATTTTAAACTCAGATAAACTATCCATGCTTGAGTCGACTTCCGTGGTATGTTCCGGATACTTATTTCGGTAATTAGTCATTAGTGCAACCGTTTTGTTGCTGATACTCTCGATTGATTTACTTAACTTGCTGATTTCTCCTGTTAACCAATCCCTATATTTTTTCTCTAACCTGTCTTCATTGCTCAGCGTTAATTTTGTGTTCTCTAGAGATACTGACATATGCTGCTGTAGTATTGGAAAAGAAAAATCGCACAACTCTTCAGATAGATCGTCAGCTATTGATTTATTTTCATTTTTCTTTTTTTGAAGATTTATTATGTTAGTTTCAGAGATAGTTTTATTTTTAAATAAATCATCTCGCTTTTCTTGCTGTGATTTTTCTTCTTTTTCCAGTAATTCGAGCTGCGTTCTTAACTCCTTAAGAATATCACTCCCACTCTCCAGTGCGGTTATTCGTCGTATCAATTCCTCTATATCATTTCTCTTAGTAATTGTGTCAATATCTGCAAAACTTTTAATACGCTCTATCTCTGCGATTGTAATCAGGTTATCTTGGCAAGCTTCCTGTTGCTTGCGTATATTTCGGATTGCATCATTTTGTGCTTCAAGTTTTTTATCAAGCTTTAGTTTATCTTCTTCAAGGGTTGTAATTTTTTTATGATTAGAAAATCCAAGAATGTACCGCTTTCTGTCATTAATATCAAAACGGTCATCTTTCTCATGGCGGAAACCATTTCCCTTAATTTGCCCGTTTTTAGTAATGGCTTGTACTTCGCGGTAGAACAGATTAATGTTCGCACAGCAAATATGCGGGAAACGATGCGTTAGCTCTTTATGCAGCCAAATGCCGAACGGAGAATCGGAATTAATGCTTAACTTTTTTGAAACACTATCCTTATGCGATTGTACTGATTTGTATGAAGTATCATCGGTTTTAACGCGATAATACACAAGGCGTACTCCAAGCTTTGTCTCATTTACCCACTTTGCAACAGTTTGATAATGTTCATCAGGAACCAAGAGTGATAGTCCGAAGCTACGGAGCAACCTTTCAATAGCTCCCTCCCACTCTATTTCATTCTCTCTTATTTCTATAAGCTCTCCAACAAAAGGCAACTCATCTTCTGCAATTCCAAGAGTTCTGCACAGTTCTTTGCGTTTATCAGCATTTTCTCCCGGAATATTAGATTTCCTGGATTTGAGTGATTCAAGCTCTGTTGATACAATGTCAACTTCTTGTTTAATAAACTTTTCTTCAACTACTGCATTTGTATGTGTCTCAGACAACTCTGCATATTTTTGCTCCTGAATAGACTTGCGTTCAGGTAGTGAGTTTACGTTTTTTGTAAATACATCAATGGTTTTTGGCAAAGAGATATCTAGCTTATCAGAATATTCTTTATATTTTTTTCGCATAGTGCGTATTTTTTCAAGATCCTTCTCTGCATTTTCCAAATTTAGCTTTAATGCTTCAAGTGCGCCTCCGCCATTTTCGTTAATTTTTATTTTTGTTGAATAAACAGAATCATTAATCTTTTTTAGTTCAGATTCAGCGTGCTCAAATTTGGCAACGGTTATTTTTAAAGTTTGCTCACAGCGTTCTATTTCTGAATCAAGAAGAACCAGCACTTTTATTGCAAACCACGATGATAGAGCAGAGCGTGCGCTCTCAAGCTGTTCCTTATTTTCTCTCAAATTCTCATACTGTATACCGTTCTCGACAAGTGGTGTCAGTAGTTCAATTTGTTTTTTTGCTTTAATAACTGCCTCATGCGCCGTATTTAAGTCGTGGAAATGCGCGATGAGTTTATTAACATCATCTGACGTATTTGGAGGCTCAAGCATATTTACTCGTACAAAGTCAGTAAGCTGCTCAACCTTTTTCATAGATATTGTCTGTTGAAATAAATCCAGTGCCTGCTCTTGCATATTACCGAGTTTTCGACGATACGCAAGTGCGTAGCTTGCATAGTCGTCAAAAACTTGTATGTCGTCATTTTGCTTTAATCTTTTTTTTAATACTTTGACATCTTTATCAAATTTTGCAAAATCCGTTGCTATTCCCATTTCTCTGTCGGCAACTGTAAAAAATCGAGTAGGACCGGCTCCTGCATCTTGAAACCAAAAGAACTGAGCAATTGTTACAAATTGATTTAGTCCACTATCTTGAAATGTTGCGAGCAATACTGAGTAGTGACCGTTATCTCTAAGGGCTTCGGGTCTCCCAACACCCCCTTCGCTTCTCTTTCTACCATAATAACCTTTCACATATGTCGTGAGAGTGCGTTCTCTAGCACTTGAGTCAGCGGCTTTATTAAACGCAGCTTTTCTAGGTGAAATCATCAGTGTGATCAGCGCATCAACCAGTGTAGATTTTCCCGATCCAACATCACCCGTCAAAAGTGATGTTTCACCATGCGGAGAAAAGGACCATACCTTTTCATCAAAAGTTCCCCAGTTGTAGACTTCCAACTTGTATAATCTAAATCCCGGTGTGGGTTCAAATAATATGCCGAAGTATTCATCTTTATCAAATAAGCTTATAGACTCTGCTCTTTGCATTCTTTACTCTCCAATACAACCGGAATTATCGGTATCGGTTTCAACATATCGGGTATATTCAGATAGCCGTTTGTTGAACTCCTCAAGGTGCTGCGCATTCACAAAACCTCTAATAATACGTTTTACTTCGTAGCTATCTTCACTTTCGCGCAAACTACCTAGAAACCCCATGTTTACGGCCTTGTCGATATTCCTGTATATGCTTTCGACCAATTTTACTTCATTAGTTGTATCGCGCAAAAAGACTTTCATTCGATCAACAATTTGCTGCTTTGTTACAATTAGACGTTTATCTCCTGTCGATGAATCAAACTCCAACATTTTTTTTCTTAGAATCATAAGTAGTAAACTCAGTTCATAACCAAGAGCATGACGAGGAATTAATCGCGGCACAGCATCTTCATCCTCTCCATACGAACGTTGCTTTAAATAAGCATATCCGTCCATATCATCAACTATGAGCGTTAACCCTATTTTACTTACATAATCTTCTATTTTTTGATATTTTGATTCTATTGTTTCCCAGTACTCACTGCTTTCATCTCTGTAAACAATATTGCGAAAAAGTGCAACAAGTGTGCGAGAAAATGTAAGATCGTCCATTTTGCTCATCCGGCACTACTCTCCTATCTTCTCTCTGCAAAAAGTTATCTTCGGTATTTTTGCTAGTCGTATTATTCCGTCTTCATCTTCCCAAAAAACTTCTTCATACTCGTCAGTTTGATTGGTTATAATGTTTTTTTCATCTGCAATAATAAAGTACATTATCAGTTCACTGAGACCTAATTCCAACGGGTATTCTGCGGTGATTTGAGATATTGTGATTAAGTCATTAGTGTGCAACAAATATGTTATTTGACTCAGCAGCTTCTCTTTGTCAATATAAACCAGCGAATAAAGCGAGTCTGCCGAAAATGACTCAGATCCAACATCTATAACATCGTTTATTATTTCAGCCTTTGTGCGGGATGTATATAACGGTCTATCAAGCGTTAAAATTATATTTGGCTTCATATCATCTATCTCTAAATACCAGTCTTCCGGTGGGGTATTATGGATTTTTAATGCTTTGCCTTCGATTTCACGAAGAATCCTATTTATACGTTGCTCTTCTATTATATAGTTTTCATCTACATAATTCTTTAGCTGCTCGGATAGGTTAGCGACTGTTTCTTGTACATGAGAACCGGCCCCTACCCAGCTATGGTGAATATTACGATTATCCTTACTTGTGCCCATGTCTTGTATAGGCTCTAATTCTAATACTTTGTGTAATATCTCAGTAAAGTCCTCTTGCGATTCCGATGACATTAAAAAACGCCAAAAAGCTGCAAAACTCTTCCCTTGTTCAGATTGCGATATCCCATCTTGTTCATTAAAAATAGCTTCAAGAAGTTCACCTTTACCTTTATCCCATGTCGATATGCGCTCACGTAATTCCCTATCTAGTTCTCTAAAATTCTGTTCCACGGCTCTAAAATCTGAAACAATCTCTCTGGCAGTCGACATAGCTTGCCAAAATCGCTCTCTTATTTGAGTTTCATCTAAGACATCAATTTTTCCATCTGATATCAATTTCATTTGATGGTCAATTTCATCTTTTTGTCTTTGCAATTCGATTAAACGCTGTTCCGGATCAGATTCAACTCCGGCAACTATTTGACGCAACAGATCGAAAACGGTTCTTAGCCGTGATTCTGTGCCAATAAACATTTGTTGCTTTAAACTCAGTAGCCAGTCCAACGCTTTTTGAACCTGTGAGGTTATATCAAAATGCGGCTCATCTTGCAGAGCCAGATAGAACTTACGTAACCATCCATGTTGATCATCAGCCCAGTCATCTAAGTACTCTCGTCCTGTTTTAGTGAATAAAGCGACTTCTCTTCCACGATTTACTTCATAAATAAAGTCATCTAATCTGCTTATTAGCTCTTGCCCCGCAATTTGTCTTCTGTCCTCAGCAATAAATATATGAAATAAAAATGACGCAATATATGGCGAAAGGGTAGATGTTAACAACCGCCAAGCAGGGTTAGTTTTTCGCAGTTTTTCCAAATATGCAAACGACATATGCTCTACAGACGCAGTATTCATATTAATTATAGGTTGCTTCATTACAAGTATTACCTTTAGATTCTGCTGCATCAGTGTGCTTATTTATTTGGTCTGTTATTATAGTTACATAGGATAAAACGTCGCTGACTTATTGTTGCACCAATATTAAGATAGTAGCATAGAAATTACATTAGCACAAGAGTTTCGATGCGTCTTCCATTCCTTGTTAGTATGCGTAAACTGCCAATTTGGGAGTGTGTCGCATTCGTAACACATAAATCGTGAGTTGGATTCTCTTAGGAGGAGTCATACTATACCAAAGGAGAACACACCCATGTGGGATATATGGAAACAACGGTTGTGAAGGTAGAATGTACTATACTTTAATCATCATTTGCAGTGCGTGCTTTATCTCTCGCATCTCTTCGTTTAATTAACTCATAAGAAAAAGTTTGTACATTATTTTCTGAAGCTTCAGGAGCAATTATATGACCGATTTCATGAGCTGTTAAGTATCTTAATAGAGTTTTAGCTGTAACCATTTCTGAACTCCATACAGCAGGATCAATACTTAAACCATTTCGAATAATTGATTGAATAAACCTTGGTAATACTATGTATATTGTATCACCATCATATATACATGTAGCAGGTTGTTTTAAATCCAAAACAACAGGGTCACTATATTTATGTTTTGCATCTATATTTTTTTCAAGTGGTGCATATTGTATACGTATATGAGGTGAACCTTTCATTTCTTTAATTTTTATGAAAAGCTCATTCTTTTCATTCATCAACTGTTCTGCAAGCGTAAAGTTATCATCAGCAATAGCTCTATCAAGTTTAATACTAATTGTGCTTAGATCTTTTTCTATATTATTCTTAAAATTTTCTTTAATAACTGCCTCTGCTGCAAGAATTGCAGAAGCACAATGTAATTCTTCTGCAATCGTTTGTACTTTATTTGCTAGTTTCTTAATTTGCGGTTGGTTCAATTATGACTACCTCCACTTTCTGTCAATAAGCACAGCCAGTAACGAGTAGTAATCATTATATTCTCTAGTTTCTTCAGACATTTCTTCATCGCCACTTCTTGACTCGACAGCTAATTGGAATGTACCGGTTACAAATGCCAGTTTTTTCCCATAAGTATTATAACCCATGTGTTTTGTTATTACAGCATCAGCATCTTCAACTGTTGTTGCCATTTCTATCAAACTCTTTACATAAGGAATTTTGTTGTTCATAAAATCCTCCTTAAACCACACCAGCATTTAACTATTATTAGTATTAATGCTCGCATTTACTGACATTTTAACTATAACATAGAGTAAAACTGTTTTGCAAGATTATTTTGATATATAGAAACAACGCCCTAGCGCACCCCCAACCCTTTAATTCGCTTCAGCGCAGGTTCGTAATCGCCGCAGTTGCCATACATACCGAGTGCTTCGTCCTTCATATCGAGGCACTCTAAAATTACGCCAATATTGTAGTAAGAAAGATATGAGCTTATGCCTGTCTTGTCATT
>JAITFS010000095.1 GCA_031281195.1 Oscillospiraceae bacterium | reverse complement strand
GGTTATGTTAATATTAGTCGTAGTTGGCAGAAAAATGATGTTGTTGTCTTAAACTTAAACATTAAACCACAGCGTATTTACGCAAACACAAAAGTACGTGCAAATGCCGGTAATGTTGCACTTATGTATGGTCCACTCGTATATTGTTTTGAAGAATGTGATAATGGTGCAGATTTATCCGCACTTCGTTTGCAACGTGATTCTGAGATTAGCTTTACCAAAAAATATGTTGATCAAATTGGTGAGATTATAGTTTTAGAAACCGAAGGCTTACGTGCAAAATCAAGTGATGCACTATATTCAAGTACACCACCGGCAATTGAGAAAATAAAGCTAACCGCAATCCCCTACTATACATGGGGAAATCGTTGTCAAGGCGGTATGCGGGTTTGGTTAATTGAATAATCTACAGTGCACGTAAGCGGCGGTTTACTAAATAGTTAGATAAACGCTGTGATATTTTTTCTAGCAATATTAGATCATTTATCGGTTTTACTATGTAATCACATGCTCCAAGGTGCATAGCGACTGTAATATTGTCAATTGTCCCGTCCGATGTTAAAAATATGATTGGGGTATCTTCGTGATTTTGAGAATTGCGGATAATCGGTACAAGGTCAAATCCATTTAACCCCGGCATCATACAATCAAGCAATATTAAATCCGGAACTATCATTCTCAAAACTTCTTTTATCCGCTCCGGCTCTGCCAGTGTGCGAACAACATAATCCTCTTTTAGTAAATAATTAATTGCTTTAAGAATACTTGGGTTATCATCAATAGCGAGAATAATCGGTTTATCTATATCCCGTTTAATAGGATTTGTGTGCAGTTCTATACAGTTTATTAAGTCCGCATCAGTTGCAGGTTTTGTAATGTAGTCTACTGCTCCAAGAGATATGCCTTTGATTAGACTTTCTCTGTCGGCTTGTGCCGATAAAAATACGACTTTTATATCAGCATATCCGGGATTAGATTTTAACATTTTGATTACTTCATAACCGTCAACATTTGGCATGTTCACATCAAGCAAAATTAAGTCAGGAATTATACGTCCTAATATTTCAAATAAAATATCCACAGATTGTGCAGGATACACTTCATAATGCTCTTTTAATCTGTTTTTTACTGATATTAAACTATAGTTTACATCATCAACATAAATGATTTTCCCACGTGTGTTTGACATATCTTTCCTTTCTCTAAAAATTGTACCTTTTTATATATCAGATAATTCTGCGGTGATTTTACTGTAGTTCATTTTGTCTACATTTTCACGCAGCCGTTCTGCAAGCTCCTGATCTTCTTCATATTGATACTCATCAATTTCTTCCATTGTATCATCGACTAAATTCATATCGTAATCCTCACAAGCAGCACAAAGCCTTTTTAACAGTTCCTTATCTATTTTACTCTTTTTTGGTTTTGGGTTTGCTTCGTTTATCGCAGTAAACGCACCTTCTAATTCATTTATTAATTTCCACGCTAATTTTAAGAACTTTGCATTATTCTTTTCAATATAATTTAAATCATCGTTTCTTGCTGCATCTTCTAAAAATCCGGCTTTTTTTCCTACTTCATTGGCTAAAATATCAAAGCTAGCACCTTTGATGCCATGTACATTTGTTCTGTATTCGAGCAGATCCTTATAACCATTGTTTTCAATTTTACTTAACATTGAACGAACACTAATTGCATACGAGCGTAAAACAGTTAAATATACACTTTCATTTCCATCATATCTTTCTATCCCTTTTGTAATATCCAGACCGGGTATTTTTATATTACCTATCCGTACATCCGGTTTCTCCTGCTCTGAAGCCTTTTCATCAATTATTCCATCAACAAAGTCAGCTTCTTGTGCATTTACACCCGTTTCATGCAGGCGGCGGGCGATTTCTATAACATCTGCCGGTTGTTTGTTACGGACATATTTATTTAGAACTAATGTTAATCTACGAATATCTATTGGTTTTGACAGGAAATCATCAAATCCGTTTTGTAAGAAAATATCTGCTTGACCTAATACGGCATTTGCTGTAAGAGCAACAATTGGACTTTCATATCCAAATTTACGTAATTTTTTTGTTGTCTCCATACCGTCCATTAAAGGCATCATGTGATCCATGAACACAATGTCATAAACCTTTCCGCTTTCAATTTTTTCAATAGCTTCAAAACCACTTTCAGCAACTTCGATTTTTAACTTAAAGAGCTTCATAAGTCCTGCGGCGACATATCTATTGGTTTCAACATCATCAACAATTAAAACAGTTCCGTAAGGCATAACATCGCGTATAACCTTACGACGTTCACCTTTTATTTCATCAAAGTATGAAAATCCTTTGAGACTTTCAGCGATTTCTTTGCCAATTATCTCTTTATCTACAATTTCTTGAGGTAGTTTTACAGTAAATACCGAACCAACATCCGGTTCACTCTCAACAGAAATACTACCATCCATCATGTCTAACAGCCGTTTTGTTATTGCAAGCCCTAACCCTGTTCCCTCTACAATATACTTGCCCTTTTGCTCAAAACGGGAGTATTCATCAAAGAGCTTATCGAGTTGCTCCTTTGACATACCATAGCCGGTATCCTCTACCTTTAACACCAGCATTGTTGTCTTTTTATTCTTTCCTTTTTCTGACGAAAATGAAACTGTGATTCTTCCATTGTTTGTGTACTTAAATGCATTTGACAGTAAATTATTAAGAATCTGCTTTATTCGCAGCTCATCACCAATTAGTTTTGCCGGGATATTCTCATCGATTAATAGTAAAAACTCTATTGGTTTACTGCCTATTTTGATAATATTCAATTGAACTGAGTCGTTAATTAAGCTTGCTGTTTCGTATTGATTTGGTATAATATCCAGTTTTCCAACTTCAATTTTGGAGAAGTCCAATATATCGTTAATTATACCAAGTAACAGAACGCTTGAGTTATATATTCTTCTCAGGTTTTCTTTACTGTCTGTTGATAGTGTTTCACTCTGAGCCATTATTTCTGTTATTCCCAAAATCGAGTTCATAGGTGTACGTATTTCATGGCTAACATTAGCGATAAATGCTGATTTTGCTTGATTTGCCAGTTCAGCAGATTCACGGGCTTTGCGGCGTTCAAACCCGGATATAGTTAGTGCCATCAAGTCAGCAAGAGAGGATACAAAGTTTTGTTCCTCAACTAACCAATCACGTTCCTCCGGAAACTCATTACATATATCCAAGTCAGCATTAATAAGTCCTGCAAGCTTTCCATCAACTCGAATAGGAGCTTCCAGTCTCGCACATAAAACAGGATTATATCCATCATCTAATTCTTCTGATTCTGTGACATTTTTCGCAACAAGTAAGCGTTCAGATTGTAACAACCTTGAATAATCCTCACGTGATACTAAATCAAAATTATCAAATATTTTATACTCATCAGTTGCTCTTTCGTAGGTGGTGATGTTTACAAGAGCATCCTCTTCATTTGTTATGCCCCAAATACTTATGCGGTGAACATTTAAAACCTTGCTTCCTTCCTGTGCAATAAACTCAGCCGCAGCTTTTACGTCACCCTCAAGGATTTTTGACGATTTTGTTATTAAAACCAGAGCATTTGAAAGCCTCTTTGTATATTCATAGTTGTACGCTACTTTTCGTTCGTTTTCTTTAACTTTTGTTATATCTCGTGATATTCCTACAACACCAAGCACTTTATCATCAATTCTTAATGGTACTTTTGTTGTTTCTAGAATTACCTCTATTCCATCAGCATTGGTTAATTTTTCTTCAACTACAACCGGTTTATTACCATGCATGGCATTGATATCATTCATATTTTCTTTAAGCACTTGTTTGTACGATAATCCAAGGTCAGAGTCATTTTTACCAATGATTTCTTCCATTTCTTTCCCATAGTGCTTAAGCATTGCCGAGTTGCAATGGGTATAATAAAGGTCTGAGTTTTTTGTATAAATTATATCTGGAATTGAGTTTAGGAGTGTAAATAATGTAGTGGTTTCTATAGCAAGTTCGTTTGTTCTTTCCTCAACCAGTGTTTCAAGCTGCCTGTTTGCAGCTTTTAATAAATTGTCACGTTTTTCCAACTCATCAATCATATACACGCCTTTGATAGCATTTGCAATATTTACACGTAATGATTCGTAGTTGTTTATAGAAACTCCCGGATTAAAGGGCATTAGCATAACACCGTATTCTTCATCCTTTATAAATAATGGAAAGAAAAATAAATTGTACCGGATTTTATCAAAATCAATACCTGTAATTGTCAGATAGTTAGAAAATGATATTGAAGTACCGGTAGTATTTTTTTCAATTAATATTTCATCCTCAACAAAACCGGTAAGAAAACCAATTGATCTGTCTGCATTAGGGTCATTGCTTTTTATCGGGTGTGTATATAAACCGATTATAGTAAAATCTATCAAAAGCTCCGGGAGTGTATTAAGTAGTTCGTTTGATAAGGATACTACATCAAACATAACAGCAATGCTGCTGACAACTCGTCTTAGCATCAACATCTCGTCATTTGAAGCAAACTCTTTTATTAAAACATCCTTATACTTTAGCAGGACATCTGTTGTTTCTTCTTCCATGCAACCGCATGACTCACGGGCTACAAACTTTGGTGTAATGTATATTTCTTGTTTTACCGGTTTATTGTTTATTCTGTTTTGAAGAGTTTTTGCACTAATTCTTCCAATTTCATTAAAATCTTGTCTGACAGTGCTTATTGCCGGTACAAATGTTTTTGAATCTCTGTCATCGTCAAATCCAACCACCGCAATATCGCGTGGAACTACATAGTTTTTTGCTTTTAACTCATTTAATACTCCAATTGCAGTTGAGTCGTCGCATGTAACTATTGCATCAGCTTTTATATCGGGTGTTGCAAGTAGACTTCTTACCGCAAGATATCCACTTTCATTACTAAAAGTACCCGGGAAAACATATCTTTCGTCATACTCAATTGAGTTTGCTTCGAGTGCTTTTCTATAACCTTCAAGACGTGCTTCTGCCTCAGGGTGTCCGTCAGGTCCTTTAACATAAGCAATATGCTTTTTTCCATGTACTTTAATTAAGTGCTCAACAGAGCTGAATACGCCCGTTTCATTATCAATTAATATTGATGGTACTCCCGGCATTGTATAAGATACTGATACAATCGGGTAACGCTTGGCGATTCGTGCGGTATATATCTCTAAGTCCTCCGCACTGACAATGCTTGCGATAAAACCTGAAAATATGATAACTCCATCAAGTGTTTTACTACCTACTATTGTTTCGATACATGTTTCAAAATGTGTGGCTATGTCGTAATTTGCCGTTTGATATGTGCCAAAATATGCTGATAGGCGTATGTTATTTTTTTGTGCATAATCTACTATACCTGTCCAAATATCATACTGACAAGTATTGTCCAATGTCGAGAATAGTACACCAAAGTGAAGCCGTTTTTTGTCTGACATATAAATTTCCCTTACGTCTTGGTTTTTCTTGTTAGATGATACCACAGAAATACTTTGTTATCAAGATATGTAACTTATCCGAATGCTGCTTGATTCATATTTGGACTTGAACGTCCTTCTAAATCCGGAAATCTGCGTTCGAGAGCGGCAAAAGAGATTTCTACATCCTCATGAACCTCATCAGGCAAATATGCTCCAAGTGTCACCATATCCTTATCTCTGAGTGTGTTCCACACAAAGTTAAGTGCAACATACGGCGTTACTCTGCCTGCTGCCATTGATTTTATAACCATTACTGGTTTTTTCGCTTTATTTATAATACCTGCGATTGCTTCAATTTCTACTTGCATTAAAAATCCCAAACAGTTATAAATTTGAATGTATGTTTCAACATCATAATTATTTGCATCCGAATAAACAATTAATTCCGGCATGTGAGCTGATAAGCCGGGGATTAAGTCGTTTTCTCTAATCATAGATGTATAGTCATCTAAACGCTCAATTGTACCTTTGTTTTTGTTTACTAATTGCTCAACGCTGGAGTGGTGCGGTAAACAAAAACTTGCATTTATTTCTTTGCTGCGTTTTATGATTGCAGCAGCACTTTCTCTGCCTTCTTTTGTATCGTCAACGTTAATTATTGGTGTGTCTATAAGGATAAACTCTTTTTCAAACTTGTCACTTGCCATCTTTAACGCATCGAGTATTACAGGGGTATTTCCAAGCGGACCCATAATTGCATTAATGCCATAAGTCAGATATGCCTCAAACATTGGTAAAAAGCTCTCAGCAGCGTTGTATTTTTTGGTAATCATATTATCCAACGGTACACTTTTGTGACTCCAGCCCAGCATCCAGTTTGTTCCTATCAGCATACGTGGTAGTGATATTCCTGCTACATTTGTTCTTGGAAATTGTTTCATTTTAAGTTTAGTTCCTTTCTTTGTTTGAAGGTTAACTTTCAAACTCTGCTACATTATTTTTGATTTCCATATCGAGTATTCGTGAGATATTCGGCGATTTTGCGAGATATATCGAGATTTAACTTTGTAGTTTAATTTTCTTGTTGACAGCCATTACAGTATTGTGGTATACATTAATAGCTTTAAATCAATCTATATTTTAAGGAAGGAACACAATAATGTCAACAACTCTTGCAAAAAAGGAAACAGTTACCCGAAACTGGTATATCCTTGATGCCGCCGGAACTCCTCTTGGACGTACCGCAACCCAAGCGGCTGATTTATTACGCGGCAAACATAAAGTCGATTATACACCAAATGTAGACTGCGGCGACTTTGTTATAGTTATCAACTGTGCCGATGCAGTTCTTACAGGAAAAAAATTGGAGCAAAAAATGTATCGCCGTCACAGTGGTTGGGTAGGCGGGTTAAAACAAACCCAATACAAACGTATTATGGAGACAAAACCTGAGTTTGCTATGATGCAAGCAGTAAAGGGTATGATGTCTAAAAACACACGTGACCGTGGTGCTCTCAAACGTCTTCGTGTTTTCCCGGGTGGAGAGCACATTCATGAAGCTCAAAAACCAATTGTCTGGACTCAAGGCACACAAGGAGGTAGTAAATAATGTATACAAGTAAAAAACCATATCTTTATGGTACAGGTAGAAGAAAGTCCTCTGTTGCCAGAGTACATCTTTTCCCGGGTGGTACAGGTACAATTACAATAAACGATCGTGATATTGATGACTTTTTTGGTCTTGAAACGCTAAAATACATCGTTCGTCAACCTCTGCAAACAACAAACACTGCATCAAAGGTTGACATCAAAGCAACTGTTAAAGGTGGTGGTGTCACAGGTCAAGCCGGTGCAATACGTCATGGTATCGCTCGTGCATTATTGCTTGTTGATGAGAATTACAGAGCCGCTCTAAAGGATGCAGGATTTTTAACCAGAGATTCAAGAATGAAGGAACGCAAAAAGTATGGTCTCAAAGCTGCCCGCCGCGCCCCACAATTCTCAAAACGATAAGTCCCTAATCCCCCAGCCTTTTAGTGGTAGTCTTTGCATAGCGCCAAAAATATTTGTTTTTAACCCCGGGTAGTCTTTACCCAGGGTTTTTAACAAGGTTTTTATTTCTTCGCGTTTACTATATCCATTTTCCGGGCATGTGTTAACTACAACCGGTAACTCCATTGATTTAGCATATCTTTTTATCATTTCTTCTTTGATATATAACATCGGGCGAATTTGATATGTGTCAGTTCTGTCAAGATATGTAACCGGTTGAAAACAGTGCATCCGCCCCTCATAAACTAATGACATTAAGTATGTTTCCACCGCATCATCATAGTGGTGAGCCAGTGCAATCTTTTGTATACCAAGCTCTTTTATCATGTTGCATAATGCTGCTCTCCGCATAGTTGCACACAAGGAGCATGGGTTTTTCTCTTTTCGGTCAGTAAATACGATTTTATAAATATCAGAGTGTTTGATACTATATGGTACATCAAGCGTTTTGCAATGTTCAGCAAGCGGTGAAAAATCCATCCCATCAAATCCCATAGAGAGCGTGACAGCATGTACTTTAAACTGCTTCGGGTGGTACTTACTGATATTTACCATAGCATCTAAAAGTGTAAGTGAGTCTTTTCCACCTGATAATCCCACAGCAACAGTTTCACCGTGCTGTATCATGTCATATTCATCTATACACCTTCGCACTATCGAGGTAATTTTTTGTATCATGGGGTCACCTTAAAAATTATTCGAAGATTATATCAGTCAAATCTGTTAAACTATATGTACCATCTTTTATACTTTCTGCAAATAAAATCAAGTCATATACTTCAATTGCTGTACCTTTTGTTGACGTTATTTGACATATACGATTTATTTGATCTTGATATCTACCTGTAAAATATCCTGCTACAAACATAAAATAAAAATATCTAACATTATCTGAAAAGTTTTCCCACCACTTATTGGGATTCTCTATTTCATCACGTCGTTGATTTTCTTGTATGTAACGCTGCATTTCATCTGCTTGACTAATTGGAATACTATAACCGCCTGAGTACGCTTTTGTATCGATTATAATACCATAGTTATCTACAAAATTATCTGTGTAAACAATACCATCAGGTTTTCTGCTTCCACCTAAATGTAATCCTGAAAAACCACATTCTTCTGTTAATAATTGCACAGTTATCATCTCAAATAATCTGCTTTGTGTACCATCATACGCTAAATCAACTAACGATAGGTACGTGTGAGGTATGTGTTTTATATTTCCTCGAAGTTCATCTTTGATTTGCTCATTCTCTGACTGTGTTATTTCTTTGCGAATTGGGATAATAAAATCATTTATTTTATCACGCCAGATAAAATTGCAATCGATTATATCAATGTCAAGTCCAATACTTATAAATCCTTGTATATCATCATAAATAGTGTCAGGTGTTGTAATGATTTCAAAGTTTTCAAGATACTTTATAATCTCGTTAGTATTTATAGAATCTTTACTCTCACTTATTGTTTTTATTATCAATGCTCGTCTTGTTCTGAGAAACTCTCTATCACTCCCCTTTGTTGCAAGCATTTCATAACAAATAGTTTTTAGTATACGATTATGTTTACTTGCTCCTTTTGCTCTACGTAAAGCTGTTAATCCTTGTGCTGTAATCATATATGCTTGACCAATAGTTTCTGTGTAATTTTCTGTTGCTAATGAAACATTAATAATTTTTTCAGTTTTTTGCACCAAACCTAGTTTTATCAACCATGAAGCTATCATTCTTGCATACTTATCAGAAGAACCCTCCCAATTTGCTTTCGTACTATTTCGTTCTTTGTTATTAGAAATAGTTGATAGTGTACGTACAAGTATACTTTGTGGCATACTTGTAAATCCACTTTCTCCAATAAAACCAAGTTGTTTACCAATTTCAAATTTTGTTAAATGTGAATTCTCTTCAGATAAAAGATATAATACTCTAATCGCCGGTGGATATGATAAAATAGCTTCAATCAATATTTCTTGTTCTTTAATGTTTAACTCTACGCCAACACTTCTTGCTTTTGATATTTTTAACCCTAATTTAGTTATAGCAAAAGTATCATTAGCATTGTTATAGCTTATGAAACCTAAACAATGTGCCCAACGGATAAAACCATCTGCTGTCCAATTGTCGGTATACTGCTTTTTTCCTTGTCCTGTTACAACTGCTTGTATTATAGCATTGCAAGGTGCAGTAGAACGTATCGATTTTCCTGTGCCAACTAAATGTGAATAGCTTATGCTTAATGGTCGAACATTTAACGCTGAAATTAAATCAAAAAGTCCATCGTTTTCTGATACAAGCTTAGGTAAAATTGTTTCTTGAAGCTGCTTATGTTTTTCTGAATTATAATCAAAGACTGCAACTACATTACATAGTTTTCTAAAATCACTTGGATTTTGAACCCAACCAAATGTTCGTGATACAATGTTTTCTGTATGAAGTATTGTTATCATAATAAACTCCCTCTTAGTAGTTTGTTATCAAAACTTCTAAGCTTTTTCCTTTCTTTGCATTATAACATGAATTTGAATAATCGTTTTCTATTGCTGTAACTATATATTTCTTACACCATTCTATAAGCTTCTCATTACGAATATCCTTGTGGGTTAAGACATTCGATAAAGCGAATTTTACACCTTGTTTATGTAAATTATCAAGTAAATTATACAATGCAGTTTCTTGCTTATCTTTCCAATCTTTGAAACCGCGATTTCCATCATTGTAACTACCTGTTGTTATTAAATATGGAGGGTCACAGTATACCATATCGTCGTGATTAAGTTTTGAAATATCAAATTCTGTGAAGTCTTGTGATGTAAAATTTATATTCATAGATTTTATTTTTTCTAAGAATAATATAAGATTATTTCGCATACCTTCTGAGAACTGACTACGATTTCGACCAAAAGGATTATTGTATTCATGATTATTATTGAACCTAAATTGGTAATTAAATGAGTAACAAGTGAGTGTGTACAAATCAATAGGATTTTGCGTTTTATTATAGTAATTGCGAAAAGCTATAAACCCTTCCTCATTTTCTTTTGATAAAGAATATTCATTAATACGCTTTTCAATGTGATTAATAATATCAACTCTGTCTGTTGAATGAAAAGTTCTATACATATCAATTATTTTTGTATTTATATCATTACATATTATCTTTTCTGCTGTGATATTTATACTCACATTACAACCACCTGCAAATAAATCAACAAATGTATTAATTTGTCGTGGAAATAGTGGGATTATTTGTGGTAACAATTTGAACTTTCCACCAATATAATTAAGTGGACTTTTTTGATATTTCATACGTTTGGTGTGATATTCCGGAACTTTTTCTGCAACAGCAAGAATAGGTATGGGGAAGTAATTGATTTTTGGATTATTTTTTCTTATATAGAAAATAAACTCCTTAAGCTCTTTGGTTTCATTTGATATTTTGCTTTTATATTTTCTGTAAGGAATATCATATTGTTTGTAACTACTTTCTATCCCATACCGTTTTAAAGTTTTTTCAATTTGACTTGTTGACATTAATCCTTCAGTGCTATAGCTCATTATAATGTTATCAAATTTCGCTTTTGCTATTAAATCTTCAAAAACACTGTGTACTTCCGATTTTACACAAAATGCAGACTTTACATCATCATAAGGTCGCATACCGGTAACACCGCGTATAACCGGTTTGTCATATCGGGATATTGTTTCTAGTAAATGGTAATTTGGTGCATACTGTCTTGAATTATATGGGGGGTCAATGTATAAAATATCACCTTCTAACTCACTTATAAGTTTATTCGCATCAACATTATAACTTCGATTTGCTTTATTATTATTTATAATATCTAAACGTGCCATTTCAAACTCTTTATATGCCCGTTTATCCCATTCTTTGAGATATGCTCCATAGGTACCGGTTATATTTGATATATATGGAACACCCTCAATTAATGATGCCAGTAGATAATAATATTCTATTTCGTCGATAAGCTCTTGGTTTTTCCACACTTCGATAGTATTTCGAATAAAATCTATTCTCATTGCATTTCGTTTGGAGAGATACATACGATTGCAATTGTCATTTGGCGCATAATTATCAGCTACAAAAGTTTCATGATTTCCATTATTTAACAATTCAGTTTCTTCTAAAAACTTTATTGGATTTACAATACCTATAGCTACAAGTTTTTTAAATAATGGTTCTTTGTTATTTTCTATTGTGGCTTTTTGCAAAACATACGAAAAATGTAAAAAATCATTAGCATGTACTTCATACTTTGGTTTGAAGTACCTGGCAACGCTTCCAGTACCGGAGAAAATGTCACAAAATACACGTTCGTTACCATAAGTGTTTTTAATTATAACATTTTCTATATCACTTAATAATTGTGATTTGCCTCCAATAAATCTCATCGTTTAACTTCACATCCCATAACATCCTTGTCGATGATTGTATCACGAAATAGAAAACTGTGCAACTAAATGTTTTTATGATATAAAACTCTTTCTCAAATCACCCCATACAGCTTCGTTGCTTCTTTTAGTAGTTGCTGTTTATCGTTTTTGATTTTTTCGTTTATTACTAAGTCCAGGAGTTGGTTTAGTATTTCTCCTATTTCTTCACCTTTTGGTACTCCTATATCCATCAAATCTTTGCCGTTTATTGCTAAAGTATTTAATGAATAGCATTGATTTTGTTCAACGATTTTCGCTAAAACTAATGAAACAGCATCAAGATTTTCCAGTTCTTTGTTATTGATTTCTGCTTGTGCTGTAATATCTGCTCTTTTTACAATCAACAGTTTGCGGAAGGTTTCTTCACCAATGTTAAATAACCAGCGTTTTACATGTATAAAATCAGGTTGAATATTTTCATCATGATAGAGGATTAATGACTTTACCATTTTGATAGTTTTATTATCATATTTTAAACGTTTTAATGCTTTTCGTGCAGCTTCTGAGCTTTCCTGTTGATATTTTTTATTATCATTGGAATTATTCGCAGGTTTTGTTATATCATGTAAGAGCATGGTTAGACGTAAATCAATTTTAGCAGGAATATTTTGTATGCTTTTTACTGTGTGTTTCCAAGTGTTTGAAATATTTAGATTATTTTTATTAAACTCTATCATTGGTTTAAGTTCCGGTAGTATTTCCTCAAAAATTGAAGGAAATGACAACAAAATCTCGCCTGCATTTACACCGGTTATAAGTTTGTTTAATTCTACTGAAATTCGCTCTACTGCTATGTTTTGCAAAAGCTTCTTATTCTCATCAATAGCGTTTGACGTTTCTGTTTCAATATCAAATCCTAAAACAGAAGCAAATCGGATAGCTCTCATTATTCTTAGAGCATCCTCTTGAAATCTTTTATTTGCATCACCAACGCAGCGGATTATTCGATTGTTTATATCAGAAATACCATTAAAATAATCTACTAAACCTACAGTTGGGTTATAAGCCATAGAGTTAATAGTAAAATCTCTTCTTGATAAATCGTCTTTAAGCTCCCTGACAAAATTAACCTTATCAGGGTGTCTGTTGTTACTATAGTCTCCATCAACTCGGAAAGTAGTTATTTCATAAGGTTTGCGGTTTATCATTAGAGTAACAGTACCATGCTTTAATCCTGTTTCAATAACATGGTACTTTTTGAAGCATTTTTTTACTTGCCCGGGTAAAGCCGAAGTGCAAATATCCCAATCCTTTGGTGTATCTCCGATTATAGCATCACGAACACAACCACCAACAGCATACGCTTCATACGCTTCTTTTTCTAGTGTATTAATAATGAATAATACTTTTTTGGGGATATTTATTTTCATCTGTTATAACCGGTTGTTAATTTAGCCAAATTGCGGAGTACCAGTTTTGTTGTTCTTCGTCAGGATTACTTAGCACTTCTAAGGGAAGACCGAGTTTTTTCACTGTGGCAAAAACGTCAATTCCTACACTATGAAATGACGGACGTGCCATTTTTACATTTCTGCATGGTTCATCTGTGTATCCTGCACAAGATTCGCAGAGTGCACAATCAGACATTGAAAAAGCCAGAACATCACCGCTTAAAAATGCTTCTTTTTCAATCTCAAATGATACTTTTTGTGATGTTACTTTACTTGTCGAATGTATTATCAATACGACTTTGTACTTACGCAATAGCTCCTCGTATTCTTTAGACGATAAAAATCCCGGGCGTGACGGACATGTACAGCCTTTTCCCCATGAACCGCACCCAAACATACATTTAAGTATTGTTCTCCCATCAAAAACAATGTCTTTGGGTGTTACTTTTACAACATTATCCGCTCCAAGTGATTTTGCAAGCTTGATATATTTTTTCATAGTCTTACTCCTTTTGCTGCTTCGTTTACAATGCTTATTTATGTGTCTATTATACCAGTATTTCGCTAACGCCTTTGACAATTTTTTCTACACATTTTCCTTCAAATGGTGATTCTAATCCTGCTTCTGCTACTACTTGAATAAAGGTTTTTGTTCCTGCTTTTTTCAAGAGGTCTATGTAGCTTTTCCATGATGCATCAAGATTTTCGTTCATCCACAAACGATACTGCACAGCACAGGTTTGTGCCAGGCAATAATCAATGTAATAAAACGGTCTTTCGTAGATATGTGGTTGTCTTTGCCAGTGTCCGCCTTTTCCAAAGAACTCGTCACCGTCAAAATCAAGATGCGGTTTATATTCATTTTCCAACTTTTGCCAGGCTTCTTTACGTTCGGTTGGGGTCATATCTGGATTATCGTATACGATGTGTTGAAACTCATCAACCATACAACCATACGGGATAAACACAAGAGCTGATGTTAGCTGCATTTTCAGGAAATTATCTGTTTCTTCTTTGAAAAACAGATTCATCCATCCACCGGTGAAAAACTCCATTGCCATAGAGTGAATTTCTGCTATATCATAAGTGTAATCCATATATTCAATTGGTTCAATGTTTCTTGATAAATAACTGCATAAAGCATGTCCACATTCATGTGTTAAAACATCAATATCTTCACTGGTTCCGTTAAAGTTTGCGAAGATAAACGGTGAGCCGTAATCAGGTAAAAAGTGACAATATCCACCACCTGACTTTCCTTCTTTGGCAAGCACATCAAAAAGTTCATTTTCTTGCATATATTCAAAGAACTCACGGGTTTCCGGTGAAAGCTCATCATACATTTTTTCACCGGCTTTGAACATTTCTTCCGGTGTACCTTTTGGTGTTGGATTTCCATTTGCAAAATATACATCTTCGTCGTAGTATTTTAATTTTTCAACACCTAAGTCCTTACGTCTTTGCTCGTGGAGTTTTCCAACATACGGTACTAATGTACTTTTTACTTGGTCGCGAAAACGCTTTACAGTCAAAGCATCGTAACAGTTTCTCCCCTGCCAGATATATCCAAGCTCCACAAAATTATTATATCCTAGTTTTTCTGCCATCAGGTGGCGGAGTTTTACTAATTCATCATAGATTTCATCAAGCTCTTTTTCATTTTTTACGAAAAACTCTGTACGTTTTTTGTATGCTGCTTGTCTAACTTCTCTGTCTGGTGAGAGCATATATGCACGTAGTTGTGAGAGGTTTAACTTTTTACCGTCAAAGTCAAACTCTGCTGATGCCATTAGCTTGTTATATTTGCTTTTTAAAGCATTTTCTTTTTGCATTTCTTCAATGATTTTAGGATCAAAACCTTTAAGCTTAAGCTCTGCATTTACAAACCACAGGTGTCCAAGCTCTTTCTCCAGTTCTGCCCGGAATGGTGATTTTACAATTTCACTATAAAATCCAAGACCCATTTTTGTGAAGATTGGTCCTGTTTGGTCAAAGAAGTCGTTTTCTTTATCATAAAACTCATCTTTTGTGTTTAATGTGTGGCGTATGTATACCAGTGCATTTAGGGTATATAGATTTTTACTTGTTTTTGTAAAATCCTTGTGCAGTTCAAGCACTTCTGCTGCACTTTTTGCATTTTTTACTGCGTTAATGAGAGCTTCGGACTCTGTGGTTAATTTCTCCACATCAGGACGCTCATAAGGTATCTGTGAAAATTTCATGTAATAAATCCTCCATCATTCCTGTTTAGTTTATTCTTTGTAGGGGCGACTGCCCTCAGTCGCCCGAGAAGTCTGTTCCGGCAACACGGGCGACCGGGGACGGTCGCCCCTACACTAAGTTCTAAACCCTAACGCCTACTTTCCACTTATTGTTATGCCGTCGAAGCAGCACCATGGTAATATGCTGCCGCCGTCCATGATTTGTTCTTTTGATATTGCGACTATGTCTTGTAAAATATCAACAATGTTAAATGATACCATTGTTTCTGATATTGCATCTGTCACTTTACCATCTTCAATATAGAAGCTGTTTTTTGCAACTCCCGAAATATCACCACTTGGGCTTGGAGATGCTCCTGAGAATCGATTAAAAAGAATTCCACGGTCAACTCCTTTTATCATTTCTGCCAGTGATATGTCACCTGCGACTACTTCGATATTGGAAAACGCTGTGTTTGCAGTGCGTTTGTTGCCTGTTTTGTTAGCACCGTATAAGGATAATGCAAACGATTCAAGCACTCCGTCTTTGATAATATCAGTGTCAAAGCTTTCAAATCCATCACCTGTAAATCTTTCACCGGAGATAATACTCGGATGGTGTGGTACTGTACGCATTGTGAGTTTTTTGTCAACTACCTTTGTTCCAAGTAAATCCTTCCAACGGCTGGTTCCTTCGATTAATGATCTGTCTGTGAGGAAACAGTCAAATAATGTTCCCCATATCATATCATCACATGCCGGTGTGAGAATTATTTTACCAACAAACTTACCTTCCAGTGTCCGTGTGTCCAGTGATTTGATGGATTCTTCAAATAAAGCCCGTTGCATACCCAAATCGAGAAATGGTGTGCTAAGATCAAGCATATTTGCTCCATAGAAATTAAATGATGATGATTTTTCGCCATCCTTCGCAACAAAACTGCTACCCATTCCATAAGATTCGCTGCTATCGTTAAATAATACACCATTACTGTTACCATAAGTTGCTTGTCCCGATCCAAAAACAGATGTCATTCCTTCAAGCATTATCTTTGGATATTCGTCAAGAGTTTGCTCAAGGAATTCCTTACTTCTCTTAAAGAGTTTGTTCATATCAGAGCCGCCGATTTCACGGCTAAATGACTTGTTTTCATGTTTTGGTGCAATATCTTCTGCTTCGTCAGGTGTAGCTAATTTTGATAGTGATATACAATCAACAATGGCTTTATCTATCGAGTCTTTATCGAGTTTATTTACTACTGCAACACCTTTACGACCACCGCAAAGTGCTTTAATTGCAAGGGCATCATCAAACAATGTACGAAGTAAGGAAAACTTATTGGCTTCCACATTAAACTCTTCTTTACGGCCTTTTGCTACACTGCACGATGCTTTATCTGCTCCTGCTTTTTTTAATTCATCTAAAACATATTCTACAATATTTTCTCTTGTCATGCTCATTTTATCTGCCTCCTATGTTTATGTCACAACGTACAGCCGGACCGCCCATACTTGTTGTCATTGCTTGTTTCTTACCGCAGAAACCACTAATAGACCAGAACATATCATCAGATACCATATCAATTGTTTTTAACATTTCAAAGGCAACGCCTGAAATTGTTGTTTCACGAATTGCTTTGCCGAGTTTACCTTTTTTAATCTCATAACCAAGCTCCACAGAGAACATAAACTCACCTGTTGTATCTGCTTGTCCGTTACCGGTTTTCACAAGATAATACCCGTCATCAATACTTGCAATCATATCTTCAAGCTTGCTGGTACCCGGTTTAATAACAGTGTTTCTCATACGAATCAAGGGTTCGTCGCTGAACCCAAATGCACGAGCGTTTCCTTGTGGTTTTACACCAAATTGTCTTGCGGTATCTCTACTATGCATAAATCCTTTGAGAATACCATCTTTAATTAACACTGCATCCTCTGCTGTTGTTCCTTCATCATCAACATACACAGGGAGTGGGCAGGTTTTTCCTTCAAATGTGTGTGCATAGTCAATCATTGTCACGAGGTCACTTGCAACTCTTTTATCTATATTATGAGCTGCAACTGAACCACCCAGAACAATATCAGCTTCTACTGTATGTCCAACAGCTTCATGCGCTAAAATGCCTGCAAGCTCAGGGTGCATGACACATTTACATACTCCTGCTTTTGAGAATACCCCTTCACGTTTTTTCATAACTTGTTCGTATAATTCATCCAGTTCTTTTACAAGTAAGTTCGGGTCGGGATAAATCTTGTCAAACATTCCAAACTCACTAAATGATTGAAATAACTCAACAGGTATTCCATCATCAGTTTCAGCAGTCATAAAGACATAAACTGTGCTGCGTGGTTGATATGAGTGTGAGTCCGCTCCGTCACTGACAACAAGCAGCTTCTCAATACCAAGATAATCAGCAACTACCGTTCGTGCTGTTAGATTTTTGTACTTTTTCTCAATAATCCCATCTAAGGTGTTCGCAAAATCTATAAGTGTGCTTTGCTGTAATTTTTCATCAGGACAAACTTTAAGCCCAACATTACCTGATGGTACTGATGGTAACGGGTCACTGCCTTTTTTTACATGTTTGTCCATAAAACGTGCATTTTCAGTTGCCGCAGAAAGTACATTTTTTACACTATCATCCGAATACTCGGCACCTGAAGCGAACCCAAATGTTCCACCCTTGTAAACCCGGGCACAAACTCCTCCAACCTCAGACTGTGAGTTAGCTACCATATTTCCTGATAGTAGTGTAACTCGTTTTGTTGAGTTTACTTGCGCACGTAACTCAGTGTGGTCTTTAAAATCAGCTTTATGCGAACTCAAAAAATC
>JAITFS010000069.1 GCA_031281195.1 Oscillospiraceae bacterium | reverse complement strand
GAATATGAAGCAATAAGCAATTCTTGGGTACAGCTTAATGATGAAGGAGAACCATTTTCAATAATAACTGTTCAACGGATTTTTAGAAATCTCCCTTTTATTAGGTATATTGGTAAAATCCATGAATCAATATTTATACAAAACAAAGCATACAATGCTGAGAATCTGCACATAATGCATACCGGGTACGCCCAAACAGAGTACGAAAGAGCTGGGAAAAGAGAACGTAATATCAGGATGTTAAAAACTGAGCTAAAAGATGACCCTTATAACCCAACTGCAATGATATACCTTGCAGACTCGATAAAAGCAGCAAGTACAGAGGAAGCATATAAAGAAGCAGAGGATTTATACTTAAAAGCTTTAACAGGAAAAAGACAAGCAGAGTCGGCTATAAAAAGACTGGCTTATGATTTTTTAATTAACAGGTATCTAGATAACCTAAGCAAAATCAACGAAGCAATAACTTTATGCGATGATGCTATCAAAGTCTTACCAAATATTATTGATTATGTTTATTTTCGTGCTGTATTACAGAATAAAAAAGGTAATTTTAAAGATGCCTTAATTGATTTGCAACAATGTGAGAAAGCGTTTACTACAGGTACAAATCCACCGGAGACTCGTGTTTTAATGCCAAGTCAAATTCTTCTTTATCATCAGCTTTTTATATCTGCAATAGGTTTAAAAGATAAGCAAATGGAAGCTACAACAAGAGCAATAATAATGGCATTATTAACAGAAGCAAAAAATGGTTCAACAACACTTGGTCCTTATCTTGTTGCTCTAGTTAAAGAGAATAAAAATGGTGCAGAGATTTTTGAGAGTTTATCTCCTGTTTATAATATAAATAATCCGCAGGATTTAATTTTAATTACACGAGCGGCAAAAGAATATGGTATAATCGGCTTGGCACAGCTCACGCTGGAAATGGCAAGCAGAATTATTAATTCTAAAGAGTGTTAGGATATTAAATTATGAAGAAACAAAAGAAATTAAAAAATGAAAAACCTATTAGTATCTCTCAATGTATGATTGTGAAAAATGAAGAAAAAAACATTGAAAAGGCTTTGTCATGGGCGAAAGGTATTGTCTGTGAGCAGATTGTTGTAGATACCGGTTCGACTGACCGCACAGTAGAGATTGCCGAACGTATGGGTGCAAAAATCTTTTATTTTGAGTGGATTGGTGACTTTTCTGCGGCGAAGAATTATGCTATTGAACAAGCCACAGGAGATTGGATTGCATTTTTAGATGCTGATGAAAGTTTTTCACCTGAGGATGTGAAAAAGCTATTAATTTTCATGAAAAGAATAGAAGCCGATAAACAGATGCGTGAAAAATATTTAGCTCTTGGATGCAAGTGGGTTGATATTGATGAAAGAGGCAGAATATTTAATCAATATGTACAGTTGCGTATCTTTCAAAATCTTCCATCTATACGTTATGTACATAAAGTGCATGAACGATTAAAAATGGATCCGGACAATATTGTTCTTGTAGATGAAATCAAAGGTATTCATACCGGGTATCAAACAGCAGCACTTATTGAGAAAGATAAACATAGACGAAATGTAGAGTTAATAAGAGTAGAGTTGGCTGAAGAGCCGGACAATTTATCAATTAAAGCTTACCTTGCGGACTCATTAAAAAGTGTTGATGATGAAGCAAGTAAAAAAGAAGCCGATGATTTATACCAGGAAGTAATCGATAGCGGGATAGGGGCACCGGTTCATTATGCACTTAAACACAATGCATATCGGCACTTTTTGCGTAGGTACGCAGAAAATCCTGATAAACAAGAGGAGTTACTTAAGCTATGTGAAAAAGCAATGGAGGAGTTTCCTGACCAAGCTGATTTTAAGTTTTATTTAGCATTCTATTATAATAATATTGGTGAGTTTGATAAAGCATGGAAGCTCTTAAAAGAATGTGAGAAAACCATTAGTTTGAAACTTGATGTTGAAGAAAACTTTAATATTCTTTCAGACCCAACAATGATATATAATCAAATGATACTTGCTGCACAAGGGTTAAAAGATACTGATAATGTGAAGAAATATGTCAAATTATCAACAAAATGTCATACTCTAACAAGTATATCTCTGTGTATGATAGTAAAAAATGAGGAAAAAAACATTAAAAGTGCTATAGAAAGTGTTGATGGTTTTGTAGATCAAATAATTGTTGTAGATACAGGTTCAACTGACAAAACTATAAAAATCGCGAGAAATATGGGTGCAAAGATTTATCATTTTGATTGGATTGATGATTTTTCTGCAGCAAAAAACTTTGCAATAGAAAAAGCTACCAGTCAATGGATTATCTTTTTAGATGCTGATGAATACTACTCATTGGGTGACATACGAAAATTAATATTACAAATCGACGCAATAGAAGGCGATGATGAAAAAAATAAAAAATATAAAGCTATCAGTAATAGTATAATAAATCTTGATGATAATGATAGACAGATGACAAAGTCTAAAATTATCCGTGCTTTTAAAAATATCCCATCAGTAAGATATAATGGTCGTATCCACGAGCAGCTAAGTGTTAAAGAAGATGAAGTGTATGACGCAGATGAAATTATTCTTTGGCATACCGGGTATTCACAATCAGCTCACCTCGAAACAGGTAAAGCAGAGCGAAATATATCGATGCTCAGAACAGAGCTTGAAAAAAATCCTGATGATATAAATATAAAGGCATACTTAGCTAACTCTCTTAGTATTAGTGAAGATGAAAAAGTACATATTGAAGCAGAGAAACTTTTTGATGAAATAATACACAGTAAAAATAAATCATTAGTAAATAGTGTACTACTCATAAAAATGTACATTTATTTAATTAACAAATACTCTAGTGATCAATCATTAATTAATAAAGCAGAACAAGTTTGTCAATTAGCTCTTAATGATTTTCCGAACTCTATTGATTTTCTATATATGCTCGCTGTGATTGAATCAAACAAGGGAGATTACAATAAAGAGTGGGAGATTCTAAAAGAGTGTGAAGCTATATTAACTAGTGGTGAACCTTTAGAAAACTCAATAATGATTAGTGCAGATCCACTTATTATTTTCATTCGTATGATATTAACAGCAAATGTACTTGGAGATTTGGAAAATGTTTTACTCTACTCAATGCATGTATTGTCTATTGATAAAACCCGTATTTCAATTTTATCTCCATGTATAAGTAAATTGCTGAAAAATGGTGTTTCGGAAAACGATATAATTAATCTTCTCTCTGACATATACGATTTTGACAATCCAACCGAAAAAAATATTGTAATAGATGCTGCCAACAACTGCGGTGCAAGTGGTCTAGCGTCTATTTTGACTAGTAGGTAAAACCAATAATGAAGAACCAGAGTAAAACAAAAAGTGCAAAATCTATTCGTTTATCACAATGTATGATTGTTAAGAATGAAGAAGCTAATATTGAACATGCTTTAGCGTGGGCGAAAGACATTGCTTATGAGCAAATCGTTGTAGATACCGGTTCGACAGATAGAACAGTAGAAATTGCAAAAAAGATGGGTGCAAAAGTATATCATTTTAATTGGATAAATGACTTTTCTGCTGCAAAAAACTATGCTGTTGACCATGCAACCGGTGACTGGATAGCATTTTTTGATGCGGATGAGTATTTACTGCCGGGTGATGATTTGAAGCTATTGGCAAACATTAAACGTATTGAAGCCGACCCGGATTTAAACGAAAAGATAATCGCGTTTAGTTGTAAGTGGATAAATGTTGACGAAAATGGTAAACCAATGTCAAATGGTAGTAATATTCGTGTTTTTCGTAATATCCCTTCGTTGCGTTTTTTCGGACGTATACATGAACGCTTCCATAACGATCCAAACAGAGTTACACGAATGGAGGATTTTACGTTTATTCATACGGGATATTCTAACACTGCAATAAAAGAAAAAAATAAACAAAAAAGAAACGTAGAAATATTAAGAAACGAACTGCTTGAATCACCTGATGATATTGATGTTAAAGGGTATCTAGCAGACTCATTAAAACTAAGTGATAATGAAGATGATATAATTGAAACTGATAAACTTTTTGCAGAAGTATTGAAGAGTAATGATGTAAACTTCAAGCTCAAAATAAAAGCTTATATATATTTCTTAAATAAATATATAAACAACCTGGATAAACTGGAAGATTGTGAAGAACTTTGTAAAAAAGCTCTTGTAGAGTTTCCAAATTCTTTAGATTTTGAATATTTCCAGGCATCCATATTGAATAAAAAAGGAGATTATACTAAAGCGTGGGAATTGTTAAAGAATTGTGAAGAAAGATTACTAACAAAAACAAATACAGGAGCAGATTTTTACGTTACAGCAGATCCAACTATGCTATCAGGACAACTTTTACTAGCGGCACAAGGTCTTGGTGATGTAGCAAATATTATCAAGTATGCTACCGTGATACTCACTATGGATAAAACACGACATGAGATACTCAGCCCACTTATTTATACGCTGAAAAATTATGGTGCGTCTGATGATGATATATTTGGTATACTTATGAGTGTTTATGATTTTTCAGACCCAAATGAATTAATTACTATAGCTCGTGCCGCTAAAGATAGTGGAGCTATAACACTAGCGCAAAAAACCATTGAAATGTATAATACTAACAGTTGATATTTAGTTAGTATATGGAGTGAAAATGATAATAAATGATGTAAAACCAAAAAGTGTTGCTATAGTTTGCATGACAATGCTCAGTGCAGCACTGGATTTACTAATATCTTATGGCACTTATAAAGGTGAGTATGAGGTTAAATATTTTTGCGATATATATAATAACAGTATTGGAGAGAACTTTAATGGTAAGGAAGTTGTAAATCTTTCTAAACTAAAACAAGATTATGATAATAACGATATTGATGTGATTCTTGTTGAATCATCAAATGCCGGTGTATTACCATTTAAACTGTTAAAAGACATAGGTATTGATGATAAAGTCTATATAGTTCCACCGTGGTTTTACGATGGAGCATTTGATTATGTTGCTGTTACAGAGTTTAAACAAACTGACGAAGTACCTTTAAGTGAAGCATTAATAAAAGCAGACATGAATAAAGCAGTGCTTGATTTTATTGGACTGTTTACAAATTATCATTGCAATTATAGTTGCAAATCGTGCATTACAGCTTCACCTCTGGCAGAGGTAGGGTTTACAACACTTGAGTCTTTTGTAAATGATATAAAACGATTAAGTGAAATTTATTGGCATATAACAAGAATTAGAATAACAGGTGGAGAAGCTCTGTTACATCCTGATTTAATCGAAATAGCAAAAATAGCAAGAAAAGCTTTTCCCGGAGCAGGTATAGCAATACAAACAAATGCATTAATGTTGCTGAAAAAAGATAATGGTTTAAAAGATTTATATAAAACTATGAGAGAAAACAACATCGGATTTCAAATATCAGTTTATAAACCAATATATGAAAAACGTGATATATTAAGAGAAGAATTGCAAAGTAACGGTATACAATGGAGTTGGGGTCAGATTTCGTGTGAAGTGGTTGAGTATTTTGATGTATGGCGTGAGTTAACACCAAAAAATGATGAAAAAGAACAATATGCTATTTGCCGTTCTATGAAAAATTGTCATATCCTATTAGATGGGTATGTTTATCCTTGTATTATGCAAATGACATCAAAAAACATAGAAAAGTATTTTTCTGTAGAGTTTGAAGGATTTGAAGAAGCTATGCCAAAAATGAGGCAAAATATATATGATACAAAAATGGATGGCTGGGAATTAACAGAGTTTTTATCAAGTCCAAACTTTGCATGTAAATATTGTTGTATCAATGAACAAAAAAATGTAAAATGGGAACAATACAGTGCAAAAAACTCTAAATTATCAGATTATGTGTTAAAATGAGGCCAATAATTATTAATTACTATCAAACTACAATGTAGGAGAAAAGTATAAATATGAGTAACAATTTATTATTTGAAATATTGCAAACAGGTGATGAAGCATTAGAATATATAGGAGGAAGCATTGGTTCTGAGGATTCAGAAACATGTCTTGATGTTGCCAAATCTCTTACAGAATTATATGAGAATATAGCAGTATATATAGAGAATAATAATATAGTTGAAAAACACAGAGGATACGAAGCAGCATTAAACACTGCACTTGCAGTAGAAAAGCTCTGTGATGCATTAGAAAATAATGATTTAAAGTCAGCAGCATTTTTCTATACCTATGAGCTGGTTCCATTACATGTTTTCCTTGCACGTGAGTTAAACTTTTGGTTTGCAATATATCCGGATATGAATAAAATGCGTGAGTTTCGAGACATTGAGTTTGACAATTTGGTTGAGTACAAAAGGCATCATAAAGAAACCTTAGAAACTGAGTATAAATATGATGTATCTATAATGGTGTTGTGTTATGGAAAGGTTGAATATACAAAGATTGCTGTTAACAGTTTGCTAAAATATACAGATTTTGAGAGGTACAAAGTTGAAATTATCGTAGTAAACAATGGTTCAAACGATAATGGAGAAACATCAGAATACCTAAAAAGCATAAAAGATAAACATATTAAAACAATTGAGTTAAAACATCCACTTGGATATAATGCGTATTCTTTAGGCCCTATAGCAGCACTGGGGCGTTATTTTATAGAGTTTCATAGCGATGTTGTAGCTACAGAAAACTGGTTAAATAACTTAATGGACTGTATAACATCAGACTATAATATTGGAGCTGTAGTTGCAACATGTAATTGGACTTCAAATTATCAAATAGTAACTACAGACTATAAAGATCCAAAAACAGACGATACAGAAATGCAGATATTTGCAGCAAAACATAATAAATCTAATTCTTCTAAATGGGAGGATAGAGCTGCTATTATTCCTACCAGCGGGTATTTAGTACCAACAATACTATATAGGCATTTATTAAGAGACCCCTGGTTTTATTATGGACAGTTTACTGATGATGATATGGCAGTATTTTTAAGACGTAGCGAGTTTCGCCAAATAGTAGCAAAAGATACTTTTCTACACCATTTTGGTTCCATAACATCAACAGCAGAAGTTAGAGAAAACAATAGCTTACTTAATATGCGAGAGCGTTTTTATAGCAAATGGGGTGTTGATGCATGGAGCAGCAGAGAATTAAACTCAAGTATCTATAATTACATAAAAAACCTAAATATAGATAAACAGTTGAATATTTTGTTCATAGATCCTATGTTTTGTACAATAGTATATTTTATGAAAAAATATTTCGATAGTAGAAATATAACACTAAATAAAATAGCAGCAATTGTTACTAATAATGATTACACTCTCGACGCAAAAGTTATATTTGATGAGGTTTATTCAGGAGAATTAAAAAACACTTTACCAAAGTTAAAAGATGAATATGACTACATTTTCTTTACTTGTGATATAGAAGAGTACATAAATGAGGGATTTTCGCAATTATTAAGCACTTTACACTCAGTAATTTCGGAGAAAACAAGGATAGTATTTACATTAAAAAACCCGGGTTACTATAAAACCATTAATGAATTTCTTGATGGTGAGGTAGACCCGGATGCTTTTAATATACCATGGAAAGGGTTACGTTTTATTGACCCTATGTACGTTTACATCGAAGCTGTTAACGTCGGGTTTAAATGTAATGTAAATAACATACTAGATACAAATATTAAACATTCAGAGTTAAAAAGGTTAGATAATATTATTAATCAAAAGAAAAATACTGATATGTTAAAATCTGAGTTATTAATATACACATTAAGTAAATAGAAGTATTTTTTACAATAAGACATAGAATGAATTAAACCTTAACAAAAATCTTTTTGAAAGACTAATCTAAAAAGGAATAGGATATTATGCAAAACTTATTTGAGCAATTTAATAGAACAACAGAATTGATTGAAAATGAATGCTTGGAAGAAGCCTTAGAGATATTATTGAACCTAAAAATGTATACTGAAATGGCTCCATTTTGTTACTATCGTATAGCACAGATTTCAAACATGATTGGAGAACCGGATGAGGCTTATGATTTATTCTACAAGGCTCTAGAATTAATGCCGGATATTGCATCAAAGGTTTTACCGGATGATCATCCAAGTTTAAACTATATTTTTCGCGGAAAAAAAGTAGAATTAGAGATTATGAATTGTACATTATGTGGAGGAGAAAGCGAGAACCATTGGTGTTATCCATTGTTTGAAGCCAGTGGGTATAATGAGCATTTTAACCCCATTCGTATGTGGCGATATTGCGAAAAATGCCACCATATATTTGCTCGTAATTTCCCGGAAAAACCTTTTATATATGCTGATATACAAAAAAAACCAAACCCAAGATATTTTTCTTATTATTCTAATATTTTATCAAATATAAGAAAAGCAGGATTTACAGCAGGAATGTCATTGTTTGAAGTTGGAATCGGAGCGGGTGAATGTCTTTTAGCAGCACGTGAAATTGGTTACGAAACTTATGGTATTGATGTTATAAATCGACAAGTAGAAGAGGTTAAAAGTAGATATGGTCTTGATGTAGAAACAGCTGATTTTAACGAGTACATAGCAGATCGTGAGTGGGATATAATAATGATGGGTGATGTTATAGAGCATGTAAATGACCCTGAGGCAGCCTTAGCAAAAGCAGTAGATATGATGGCTGATGATGGTGCACTTTGGATATCAACCCCATCATTTGAAAGTGCATACTCATTAGTTCTCGGACATACTGATGCAATGAGACGAGAAACATATCACATCAATTATTTTTCCAGACAATCTCTTTATGAGCTTTTAGAACGCAACTATCTTTTCCCGGTTGATTATCAAATCTCAGACCATTATGCAGGTTCAATGGAAGTAGTAGCAAAAAAAATATAGAGTGAGGAAACTTGTGCAAGATATAAATGAAATGCTAAAAGCTACTGAACAATATATGTATGATATTGATGATTTGTCATTAGATATAACTGAAGAACTATATAGTGTTTATGATGAAGCTGCTAAGATAGTTACAACAAACATAAAAAATATGGACCCTGAACTGCGGGTAGAATTAAACGATAGACAAGATAGATTAGTTGACCGAATTATAGAATTATTACCATCTGATAAATATAAGAATTTTCTGAATAGTAATCATGGTGTGTACTCACCATCCAGAGATTATACACCTATGTGGACTAATGCTTCATTAATGCAGGCATTTGGCTTAGCAGGGTATATGCTCGCAAAAGAAATTGGATTAATACCGGTAATGTATTTTGGTTCAAAGGATATTGATTACTCATACTTATCCATTTTGCCGGAGATTGAGATGATTTATTTTGAACCAAAATCAACTGATGACTTATCAAAAGCATACGTCGAGTATATTCTGGAAAACTACAAAAAAATAGATGTACTTGTATTGCATGGAATGTATTCTAATGCATTAGCTTATGTGAAATTATATAAAAAGTTTCGTCCTGATGGGAAGGTGTATACATCTCTGGATATGAATGTAGGGTGGATGAATCGAATAACGTGGGATGATGAAGAACACAAGAATTACGCAAAAAATAATGATATTATTTCCGATGGAAATCGTTTGATTCGTGATGAACTTAACAGAAATCCAAATGTACATTTTTCATGCAGATGGATATCAAGTGGATTTTATAATCCAACAAAAATACAAATAGTTGCAAATCCTGAAAAAAAAGAGAATATTATCTTAACAGTTGGTAGAATCGGTACAACTCAAAAGAATAATGAAGAATTAATGATAGCTTTTGATTATGTTGCAAATATACTTAGTGACTGGTCACTACGTTTTGTTGGTACTATTGAACCGGAGTTTCAAAAATATATCGACTATTTTTTCACTGAACGTCCTGATTTAAAAAGTAGAATTATATTTACAGGACCTATAATAGATAAAAAAAAGCTCTATGAAGAATATTCAAAAGCGAAAGTATTTGTTCTTACTTCATTACATGAAGGTTCACCAAATGTCATAGCAGAAGCCTTAGTACATGGGTGTATGTTCGTTACATCAGATATAGATATAGCAGATGATATAACAAATTTTAACACACTCGGTAAAAAGTATACCCGGTTAAACAAAGAGGAATTAGCTCATGCTTTAATAGAAGTGTGTACAAAAGCTGATGAAAAAGGTATGAAAAAACACATACCAAAAGCTCTTGATTATGCAGATAGATATTATGATTGGGAAAAAAATGCAAAGAAATTAGCATATATGCTATTTAGGTAAATTACCTGCGAATTAAACTTCTTCTACGTTCTTGTACTTTAGCTTTTGTATATTCCCATACATTTGCACCACACGTACCATCTGTATTATTTGTAATATCACTCAAACAGGTAGGAGATTTTTTTTGTTCTGCTTTATTATTTGTTATCCCTATAGGTGATTGTGTTGCGGAAGAACTGTTATTATCGATACTCCAAGGATTAGAAGGTATATTATAATCTTGAATATATAATGGTTTACCGGTAGCTTCATATAAAAGAGAAACAGAGTTATTATCACTATAACGTGCATCGCTAAAAACAATTGCTCTGTTAAAATCCGGAGTATCATCGTATATTCCAAAGTTCGCATTTTTATAATCCTCAACCAATTTTATATATCTTTCATAGTATGGTTGCCTGAGATTTATAAAATATGCTACTATATGCGGATGTGGACACCACCATAAAACCACATCATCACGATTTTTAAAGGTATCAAACACAGATTCCAATTTATTAAACCATAGCTCCATTTCTTCATTTGTACCTCCGATATTAGAAAGAGTGTTACTGTACAGAATGACTATTTTGTTTTGTATTAATTTGCACCACGTATCGGGTAAGTTGTAATTTTCACGTTTTGTATTAATAATCTTATCAAACTTTGGTGAGCCAAGTGCGACAAACTTATCTTCTGCAACACCATATGTTGTATTATAGGTTTCTTTAAATGTATCGATAAAAATATCACGTACTCTATCTGATTCAAGAATAACTTTATCTGCATATCGAGAGCTAGGTAAAATGCAAGGCCATGTGTCGTTTTCGACTACTTCTTTTTCTATTCCATAAGAAACATAAACTAATAGTTTTGTATGCTTCCAGAGTTCTCTACAGAAGTAATTAGGATATAAAGATGTTACCAAGTTAGAATCATCATACGGGTTAAATGTGAAAATAACATCAGGTTTTTCTGCTTTTATGTCAAACCTTGTGTAGTCTGTGCAGATAATGTTTTTTTCATAATATTCAGGACCTTCAAAAATTGGAGTTTGTGGGTTACTCTTTTCATAATACGGTATTGGTATCCAATACGCATCACAGTCCGGGTCATCTTTAGCAGCTAAATATATCGACTCAATACTATCACTCATAGCAGCTTTGTACGAGAGGAAAACAGCTTTTATTTTCTTTGGTAATAACTCGTCGTTAATATTATTTATTAATGCATTTAAAACGTTTGTAAGTTTTATAGTATCAATTTCATTTTTTTGAGCCTTATCTAATAATTCGATATATTCCTTTGCAAGATAAATTGTTTTGAAGTCTTCGCCTGTAATGTTTATCAGAACATCAATACATTCCGACATAACTTCATAACAGTCAGTATATAACGATGCATTTTGTGCTTTTTCCAGCATTTTTAACACATCAAGTATCTCTAAAATCTGTGCTCTAATAACATAAGCAAACTTTTGTTCTTCTTTAATATCTAAAGACATTTTATGAAACCTCCTGTTGATAATAGTAAACTATTACACAGCCATATATGCAAGTGTAGGGAATCGAGGTTGTGCATCTAGAAAATGAGGTATTCTTAAATATAGTGTATAACTCGGGTCAAGCTCATGTATAAGTATTGGCACGTTTACAAGGTCAGCAAGTTTATGGTATGAATCTAAATGTATCTTCGGGTGATATTTTTGTATATGTTTGCTTGCGCCGCGAAGTGTTTCTTTATCCATTCCTTCACAATCAATTTTCAAAAAAGAAATGGGTTCTTTTATATCATCATCAAGACGTACTACGCTGACTTTTTCAATGATATTATTACCACTCGAATTAACCAACTTATTTCCATGAAATGCTTCATCTACTCCATATAAGTTCATTTCAGTATTAGTATCTCCTGTGCCTTTATGACGAACATTAATATTTGATAGTGAAGCTAGATTTTCTTTGATAAGTTTTATACTTTTGCTGGATATATCATAAGTATAAACACTGGAATAGTCTGTATTCACAGTGTTTACATACTGTACCACTGTATCACCAATGTATGAACCACAATCAACAAACACTTCATCCTCATAATATGGATAAACAGCAGTGTCAACAACATCATTTGAGTAAACCGCTATATTAAGCCAATCGTTTTTTTCAAAAGTAAGCCAAAACTTTAAAAGCGCATTTAAACTACGTCGAGAAATTGCATCACTTAGATTTTCATAAATCCATTCCAGTTTATCTATATTGTTCTTTAATGTTATAGCTCTATTTGTTATTAAAGAGTTGCTTGCTCCATTAATTCCATCAAGTGTTAAGTTTTCAAAATACCATCCGTAAGATAACTCGGTAATTAGCTTGTAATACTTTGGGTCATTTATAGAAATAAGTCTTAGCTTGTCTAGCATTATCTTTTCCATGTCTTGGATATTAGTGTTTTTTATTGCACTCATATAATCAGAAAACTCACGGTCGGAGCCGTATTTACCACTTCTATAATCCTCACTGATTGTGGATGAGTTTGCGGCAGCTAATGCCTGAGCATCAAAAAATCTATCAAAATATCTACGGAGCAATAAAAAATCACTGTTACTATTGTCGCTTAATCGTACCTTATCAATTAATTCAAACATAATATTATCGTGGTGAATGTTTAAAGCTTTTAATGCATTAATCATATCCTCCCAGTTATTGGCAGGAACTTGCACTCCATCCTCAAACGCAAAAAGAAGCTCATCAATAGAGAAAAGCACTTGCATCCGCTGTTTCCATATATCCCACATAGGTATGTTCTCCTTTGGCTTGTAATTGGTATATTAGTGTGCTCATTTACTACTCACGAATTGCCTTGTTCGATTTGCTTGCGTAAATCGAGATTGACCTTATACAAGTCATCAAACAGAGTTTTCATTTCCTGTAACATACCAGACGTTTCATTTATGACTTCTTTATTTTTGCACTTCAATTTTTCAATTATTTGCTCAATAAAAATAAGTATAGTACCCAAGTAGTTACTTTCACTGTAATCAGTATATTTAAGTCGTAAATTATCTGATAAAAAATCAGAACCTAATACATCGGATGGCTGTTTTACAGTTATTACAGATTCTGTCATCTGTTGTGGCAATAGTGCATATTCCAGAGAAAATTGACGTACCATCTTTGCAGATATTCTCGTACCTTCTGACTTTATTTCATCATAGATTCGTTTGTAATGAAATGTCGTTTCCCCATCATAAGAAAAGTTTTTTATTTGTGCACATATAACCTTTATCAATGTATGAGTTATACTACGGATTGGGTAGTGTGCCAAACATAATGTATTATGCGTTATGGACGGTGGTACAGAGGAAGAGCCGGTATTACCTTGAAACACAAGTTGATGCTTTCCAGCATATAACATAGCACCCCACTTTTCTACCAATGTTCTGCTAAGTAGTACTTTAGAAAACATTTCGTAAGATGGGTCGCGATATTCTTTAAAATAATTTGGCAGAAAAATTGTTGAGTCATCAGGATCATGACTAAATATACCTGTACGCCAGTATATAGAATACTGAACATTTTCATCGAGTTTTTCAAGCTCTAATCGTACATCTGTATCACCTTCACAACATAAAAATTCATCAGCATCAAGTGGAACAACCCAATCTGCATTATATTTCTGAAAAATATACTTGCATCGTTCATTCAGACTCATAATATCATTTATGTCGAATTCGTAATGTATCTGTTCTTCTTTTGTTAGATGAAGCAACTCAATCGACAAACCCTCGTCCACTAGGAACTGTATAATTTCTACGGTTCTATCAGAACTATTGTCATCCCAGATAATTAAAGCATCCAAATAAGTCAAATTCCAACGGCAAAACGATTCAATTATATCTGCTTCGTTTTTAACTCTGCAATATCCACATATTATCATTTTTTTTGCCATTATTTATCC
>JAITFS010000065.1 GCA_031281195.1 Oscillospiraceae bacterium | reverse complement strand
CGTCCCAATGAGTTTGTCAGAGAAATTGCAAGCACACCTATCACTGCAGCTTCTTCAAGACCTTTTGCTTCTGCTATAGGTTTTGCAAAACCTATCATCATAAGCCCACCCATACAAACTAGCATAAAAGTTATAGTAACCATATAAAATTGCGGTGTTTTGAGCATATCTATTGTTTTATAACTTTTATCCGTGTTACTAACGGTAATATTTTTGTTTAACCTGTCCAACATATACCCATCAGGAGGATTTTTCATAAAAATACTACCAATCGAGCATACAATTAAAAACACAAAACTAAGAACCATAAATGTTTTTGGCTCTCCTACTCCTCTGCCGCCGAATGTAACGATTAATTCACCAACAATCGGTGTAAAAATAACACCACCAATACCGATTGCAGATACAATAATCCCTGTAACCAATCCTTTTTTATGCGGATACCATTTTTGAGCGCAAGCAATAGTCGTTGTGTAGGTGAACCCCATTCCTAAACCACCCATTACTCCATAAGTAATCCACAGAAGCCATGAAATATTTTCTGTCGTAAAAGAAGCGAAGAAAAATCCTGCACTTAAAATAATTCCACCAATAAATACAATAGCACGTGAATTATACATCACTGCAAGCTTACCACCAATTACACTTCCAACAGCAAGCATAGCAAGTACAAGTGAAAATGTAAGACCTGCCGCTGCGTGGTTGCCACCAAATATGCTATCTGCAATGCCTGTTTGGAAAATGCTCCAAATATAAGCAATCCCAACAGTTAATTGAATTGCAATTGCTGCAATCACTACAAATATTCCTTGATTTTTGTTCATTTCATTTTTCCCTTACCCTTTCACAATTAAAAACCCCCTGCGGCGTTTACCGCAAGGGGCTTTTTAAGCATAACCCTTTATTCGGTGCAACGCAAAATAGCAGAATCGCTAATGTCAATAACGATGACATTAATAATAATGCTTAATATTTCTATAAGTCTTGTGCGTTCTGTGAGCATTCTGCACCTCTTAAAATGTTGAACTGCGTAACAATAACACAGATTTTGTTGTGTGTCAAGGGGCGTCGAGTGAATAAATACTAATAATAACTCTTTTTATATGATATAATACAAGTAACAAAACATGAGGAGTGTCACTAATGAAAAGTTTGCTAAAATTACTGTCTAGTCTAGTAATTATCATGTTACTTTTATTATCAGTCGCATGTATATTTAACAATTACGCTGATGATGACGATAAAAAATTAAATGATGAAACATTGAAAGAAACTGTTCTTACAGTTGCTTCTTTTAACTTAAATATTGATTTTATATTGTTGGACTTAATAACAGAATTTAACCACTCAAACCCATTGTATCAAATAGAGATAGTTGATTATTATGATCATTCACTGGAAGATAAAGGATTATCGAAATTAGTAACAGATATAATTACTGGTAATGCTCCCGATATTTTCGTTATCAGGAATCTTCCATATAGGCAGTATGCAAGTAGAGGACTGTTTGAAGATTTGTATTCTTACATCGATTCCGATCCGGATTTAAATCGCAGTGATATAGTTGATAGTATTCTTACAGCAAATGAAGTAGATGGTGGGTTATATCGGATTTCTCCACTATTTGCAATTTCAACTGCTATAGGTGGTGTTTCAGTTGTTGGTATTGATAATGGATGGAACATGGATGAATTTATATCAGTTATGAACGCTAATCCTCAAGCAGATATACCGGTTGGAGCATGGGCTGGTAATTATGAAATGCTTTTCCGGAACTTCTTATTATTAGGAATGGATGACTATGTTGATTGGTCTAAGGGAGAAACGTTCTTTGATACTGAGTCTTTTATAAATCTACTCGAGCTCTCAGTTGCTTTTATTGGGAATGGAAACCCTATGAGTAATCCGGAAGATCGTGCACCCGTATCAATATTATCAGGAAGGCAAATATTGTATATTGATGGTTATATAACAGCTTATCAGCATATTCAAACATATCAAGGTGTTTTTGGTGGTGATATAGCTTTTAAGGGTTTTCCAACAAATGAAAGAAATGGAAACTCATTTAATACATCCTTTGCACTTGCTATGTCAAGTACAAGTTCACATAAGGACGGTGCTTGGGCATTTTTACGCACAATGTTAATGAAGGAATGGCAATTAAAATCCTATCAAGATTTTCCAAGAGGTTTTCCGACAAATAAAAATGTACTAAATGAAATATTATCAAACCCTGATTACCACAACGGAGTAGCAGGATGGAATGATTTGCAATTTGAAACAGAACCACCGTCACAAGCAGAGCTTGAATGGTTTATGTCTTTTATCAACTCGATTGAACGTATTGAATATGAACACGATGCTTTAGTGGATATGGTTTTCGAAGGTGTTTCAGATTATTTTAACGGCTTAAAAACCGCAGAAGAAGCAGCAAGGATAATTCAAAGTCGCGCATCTATTTATGTAGCAGAAATAAGCGGATGAAGTGAAGTGTGCAGGGTGTTTTATTATCTTTTATAATTTTGCATTTTCCATAATGCCATTGGGTGGTTAATAATACGAGTTAATTCCTCACCACTGAATAAAAGTTCTGGTTTATAATCCCCATTTGCGAAAAGGTATAAAAAACGCTCATCATCTTCGGTTAATGTTAATAATTTATTTAGATAACTTCGAACTTTCTCTTTTGCTGCAACCAAATCAAATTGTTCTTGCTTCCGGAGCATAGGAATGAGTTTCATTCTTATATCTCGATAAGTTAAATTTTCCATTTTATAAAAATCGAAACTATTAGGTGTACTTTCACTACTGATAGCAATGTAAAATATTGCACATCTGCGAAGTAAATCAAATATTGGTTCATTTTCAAAGTGAGTAATTAAATTATTAGCATCATATAAGTCACGTGCAAGCGCTCGTGTACACAAAGCACAGATTTTTGAAGCAAATATTTCTATTGGGTCAAGAGCTAATATCGTAACTGGTGTAAAAATTCCAAGAGTTTCAATAGATTGTTTACCTAATACTTTTTTACTATACTCATTCAATGTAGTTTGCTCCTTTCCGTGTGATTGTTAAAAGATTATTTGGTACGCACAATGACCATTTTTTGTTATATACGTGTTGTTCAGCTTTTAATGATGAATATAAATAGCGCGTACTTTTTTTTATCATGTTATGGCAATCAATAAAAAATATATCTGGTATCTTTAATTCTTCTTTATAGTGTTCTAAAATATAACCCGTTTTTTGATATAAAAATACTTTTTTGAAATTTGTTAAGTAGTTATACAATTTTTTGTAGTCAAGATAAGGTATCATTTCTACTGCTCGAAGTAATTCATCCAACCCTCCAACTTTATAGAAATCATTTATACCATCGATTATTGTGCGTTCTAAATCAGTAACACGAACCCCACTAACTTTATTCTCAATTCCAACATCTATAGGAGAAGGCACAAATGTGTATGTTAATCCATCGTGCTCAAAAGTTCGGAAACGATTTTTTGAAGCGACAAAAACTTCATAGTACACTTGGTTTGCAATGCCATGGTATTCAAGAGCAGAATGGTATGCTACATAAGCATCAGAAGTTACATTTGATGCAATTGCATAACGATTTGGTACAGGTTGCTTTGTTTCTAAACTCATAGCAACATACAAACCTTTACGTACACTTTCTATCAATCCTTTTTTCTTATAAAATGTTATCAAGGAATTTGCAGTTGCACTGTTTCCAACCATAATCTCTACATCATTAGTTGTAAAACACCCAAAATCAACAAGTTGCTCATAGTATTTCAATTTCTTTAACCCTTTCTACAATGTCATCACTTTAATATTAACACAAACAAAGTGATATGTCAATTATAACGCGCAAATAATAAAGCACATCTTTAATATACGTGCAATGTAACTGGTATTTCACTTGTATCGTACATTTTATAAAGCAATTACATCCCTCTTGCATATTTTATCTGTGTGCTGTATAATAATTTACAATATGCTATGGTATATTAAATAATTATTGAATAAAACACATAAAGGAGCAGAAAAATGCAAGAAATTATACTTGACGAGGAGTTTCAGCGAATATTACCTAAACTAAGTGAGCAAACATTAATCGGGCTTGAGGCAAACTTGCTTGAGTTTGGTTGTCTTATGCCGCTTGTGCTATGGAATGATATTTTAATTGATGGTTATAATCGATATGAGATATTAAGAAAGCATAACCTGCCTTTTAAGACCATAAATATGGAGTTTCATTCTCGGGAGGATGTGAAGATTTGGATTATTCAACATCAGATTGAAAGACGAAATCTGAACCCCATACAGCTAAGTTATTATCGAGGACTGCACTACAATTTAGATAAAAGACCGGTTGGAGAAATCCAGCGTTTGCAAGGGGTCGCTCCTGATGTCCAAAATGGACACCTGGGTGGTTCAACCGCTGCTCGATTAGCAGAATTATATAATGTCTCACGTACTACAATAAGACGTGATTCTCGAATTGCTGCCGCTATAAATAAAATCAGTGAGGTTTCACCGGAAATAAAGGTGGACATTTTATCAGGTGAAATCAACATTACCAGACGGCAGTTAAAAGAAATTGAGTCCGGTTCTGAAAAAGATTTAGACAATATTGTAGAGCAAATGCTTGATGGTACTTTTGAAAAATCAAAAGGAGAAACGTCAAAAGCAGTAAAAAATAACATTACCTCTGTAAGCTTTCCTGTTGCATTGAAGTCTTTTAATGCAATAAATGATATAACTAACACATTTTATACCGAGCTGCAAAAACTCTCAAACAATGAGGATGCAAAAGGTTCAAAGTCAGCACTAAGGTTGTATATAGATACGCTGGAGGAGTTGTATAGGCAGATTTGAAAAAACATCCGATGTTACCACCAGATGTTACGTTGTGCAGGGTACTCCTTTGACTGTCCGATCAGACTGCCCGGTCTCCCTGCAAGAGTTACTATAGCATATCTAGTTTTGTATTTCAACAATTTTTTCTGATTTACTCAAAATAATCACTTTTTTTATATATGGACGTTCTTTAATTTGATATAAAACCTCTTTTTCTATGTCTTTGTTCTTTAATTTCGTATGTCGTGTATCTATGATTATATTTTTAGATTGCTTTGAAGCTCTCCGAAATTGATTTCTTATCGTTGATTTAGATTTTCCAATAGGACACTTTATTTCCCACTCAACTCCAAGCATAATTATATCTGCAGATTTTCGCATGTAATCATCAACAGGTACAATGAACTCTACATCAGTTTTGTAATGTGTAGCTATTAGTCTTGCAACATCTTCCTCATTTGCTGTTGGCGGGTTTGAATGGCCTACAGGTATAATGACCTTACCGTAATTAAATTTCTTATTCTTTTTACTAAACATATACACATTATATCAGAAAGGCGTATAATTATGATAATGAACATTGTATTATTACGTTTTTAATCACAAAGTTGAAAAATTTTGTGACTTTTCTATCTCATATAAAGTATTATTAATAGGATATTGAAAAAATGAATAAAGCAATGGAGGTTGTTATACTAAATGAGCAAGCTGTTGTGTACAAACGGTTGCTTGGAAGAGGTTATAAAAGAATACTCGAATTTGGTATATCGATTAGCTTTTTCACAAATGAAAAACAAAAGCGATGCAGACGATGTTTATCAACAGGTGTTCTTTAAGTATGTAGAGCATAAACCAATCTTTAAATCAAAAGAGCATCAAAAAGCATGGTTTATTCGGGTTACATTAAACTGCTCAAAAAGTTTGTACTCCTCTGTGTGGAAAAAACGAATTGTACCTTTAGACGATTCAATACCTTACACATACGAAGAACAAAATTGCCTTATGCACGAATTACAAAAACTACCACAGAAATATCTCGCTGTTATTCACTTGTTTTATTATGAAGAAATGAGTTCAGAAGAAATCAAAAATGTATTAGGGATAAGTCTATCCGCTGTAAAAATGCGGTTATCAAGAGCGCGCGACATGCTCAAGACATTTATGAAGGAGGAAGATTATGTTTAAAGAAAATTACAAAATAATATATGATCAAATCACACCTGAAGAGAGTTTAATATCAGATGCACTTGCAAGGGAGAGGCTTTCAAAGAGTAGTGAAAGAAAACGAGTGAACTACTCCATAGTAATACCGGCATGTGTGGTAGCGTCTTTATTGGTTGCTTTCATTTTAATGGTAAACCTGTCATCGGCTGTTGTGCAAGCACTTGCGCAAGTGCCATTATTACGTGAATTAACTGCTGTAGTATCATTTTCTCCATCACTGACTTCTGCTGTCGAAAATGATTATGTTCAATATATTGGACTGGAAGACTCCAATGAAGGTATAACTATCAAAGTCGAGCATGTAATAGTAGACCATGATCAACTGCATGTGTTTTACTCTTTAAGTTCTGAAAAGTATGAAAACATGCGTATCTCTGAAGTCGCACTTTATGATACTAACGGATTGCTGCTTGATGGTTATACTATGCATTTTTCCAGTACACCGCAAAGTTTTTTAGATAGCGAAAGTCAACAAGATGATTTGCAACATTTGTTTTTGATTTTTCATGATACAAAAATTCCAAATGATTTAATTTTTAAATGTAGTGTTTTTGATATTTTTAAAAGTGAATGGGATTTCATATTTTCATCGGAATTTTCTACTTCCTCGCGCCCAATACCAATTTCTACATTTGAAATACCATTGTCCTTTGATACAGATATAATACCTCAGACAGAAAATATACAAATTAATCATGAGTTTACAATAGATGGTCAAAATATAGTAATATCTTCTGTTGATATTTCATTAACTCATACACGATTAAATATTATCGAAGACACCGGCAATACTGCTTGGCTTCGCTCACTTTCGAGTTATCTCATTGATGAAAATGGCACCATATTTGAACTAATGGGATATTGTTATGACAATATGGAGTTAAATAGAGATACACTCCATTATGAAAGTACGTATTTTGCAGATAATCAGAATTTAACTTTAGTTATAGCAGATGCTTTTTGGCTTGATAAAAATGCAGAAAATTATAAAGTTAGCTTAATAAACCGTACTGTTAGCAACCTGCCGTCTGATATTGAATTAATACATATTGGTAAAGAGAAAAATGACTATGCTTTAACCTTTTCTGCTCCAAACCGCGAGCAACGTTTTAATGACCCATACTTTATAAACATGGGACGTCAAATGTACAATTTGTTTGAGATTGAGTACCTTGATGAATCCGGTAATATCTTCGTCGATTTTCAACGTGCATCGTGGATTGCGGGTCATTATGAAATTTGGGATTCAAGCACTGCCTGGGAAGAGATTTACGGTCCTGAAGAGTTTGAACGTATGTATGAAAGCGAAAAGGCATCACATTTAGAGTTATATGGTGTTTGGAATGGTTATCCAGTATTTTATAAACAGGTAGAAACACCGGGACGGTTCGGTCAAATGCTCTTTATCTCTGATTATCCTTATGATACATTGTATCTAAGACCTTATTTTACGCATATTAATGTTTTTGAAACACCGATTGAGGTTATTATAAAGTGAATGTAGCTTTGTTTGTTAAAACGCTAAGAAAACTTCATCATTATTGCACATTCCATACGTTTTTTGAATAATGCGCAGCCGATTTCATCAACTTTGCTTATGTTACCAGACGAGTAATACGCATTTGCCGCACACCCTCCACTGCAATAAAAACATGCCCAACAATCTTTACATTCATCTTTTGTATAAATGTTCGTTCTGCCAAACTCCTCACGCAGATAAAGATTGTTTACTCCGCTAAACACATTACCTAAGAGAAATCTTTTATCATCAATAAACTGGTGGCAAGGGTACAAATCACCATTTGGTGCTACTGCCATATATTCTGTTCCAACACCGCATCCGGCAATACGTTTATGTACACATGGCCCGTTCTCTAAGTCAAGATTGTAATGATAAAAATTAAACCCTCTATTTAAGCTCTCTCGCCGTTGCATCTCTATTGCGAGGGTTTCGTATTGACGGAAAAGCTTCGGTAAGTCAGCTAAGGAAAAAGTGTGGGTTTTATCATTTTTTGCTTGTCCTTTAACTGCCGGTTCCAGTGAAATCTCTTTAAATCCGAGGTCTGCTAAATGTAAAATATCATTAACAAAATCCATGTTTTCTTGAGTGTATGTGCCACGTATGTAATACCCTTTACCTCGTCTAGTTTCTACAAATCTTTTAATTTTATCAACAACGGCTTCATAACTGCCACTACCGCTCGGTAGTTTTCTCATTTTATTATGTGTATCTTCTCTGCCGTCTAGACTAAATACAACATTATGCATCTCTTTATTACAGAAATCGATAACATCATCGTCTATTAAAAGTCCGTTAGTTGTTAGAGTAAATCTAAACTTTTTTCCAATTTTCCTCTCAATTTCACGAGCATACATAACTGTGTCTTTAACAACTGACCAGTTTAATAATGGTTCTCCACCAAAGAAATCAATATCTAAAGTGTTTATTTTTCCTGAGTTTTCCACGAGAAAGTTAATTGCTTTTTTTGCGGTTTCAAGTGTCATTAGGGTTGTGGGGTCGGTGGGAGTGGTTGGGTTAGTGGGGTTGGTGAGAGTGGTTGAGCTAGTGGTATGACTAGTGGGGTCGGTGGGGTTGGTGGAGCTTGTTGGGTTGGTGGAGATGGTAGGGGTTGTGGGTATTGCAAAGCAATATTCGCACGTCATATTACAAACGTGTGAAACATTTAAGCACAAGGCTTTTAGGTTAAACGCTTTTTTGTTTTCTGCGATATGTGCAAAAACATCCGGTGAGTACAAACTCCCCGAGTTAATTAGGTTTTCTACATCTGTAATGATTTGTAGAATATCATTTCGTGTAGTATTTTTGTATTTTTCCATTACACGTGAAATTAAAACATCTTTATCCTTGCCATCAAGAATAAAGGTGTACATGGAAATAACATCATAAGTTACGCTATCAACACTATGTATAGCTCCGCTGTTTATATCGAGCACAATATTGAAACCACATAATTGATAGCAGTGTAACATGTTTCTCCATATTAATAATTAATAATTAATGATTAATAATGAACCCGAATATAAACCAATACTTTTTATTGTAATTATTAACTATTAATTACTCATTATTAATTGTTATTCTTCTCTTTACTTTCGCATTTTTGGTTTGTAACTGAGCAGGAGGTTTTACTGGCTGACTGGCATGATGTTTGACATTCACCACAACCACCATTCTCTAAACTTTTTGCTAGCTCACGTGTTTTTAATGTTTCAATCTTGTACATTTTATTCCCCTTTTTTATTATTAATTTTCTCCACTTTTTACAATCGTTCATAAAGGTTTAATATTTAGTGTTTTCTATCCGCTCAAAGGAACATCCATGTTCCTCTCGCGGCGCTTCGCATCCATGCTCCGCTTGACGAAAAGCATAAATATCAAACACTTTATTCACTTATCCCTACTCCCTACAGCAACACCGGTACGTATTTACGACCTTGTGCTTCGGCAACAGCTTTGCATGCAATGTTTCCTTTATATACTGACAATCCTTTGAACAGAGCCGAGTTCTCTTTCATCGCTTGTATTACACCTTTGTTTGCAATTTCAAGAGCATACGGTAAGGTTGCGTTTGAAAGAGCATAAGTTGAAGTTCTTGGCACTGCTCCCGGAATATTTGGTACTGAATAATGCAATATAGAATGTTTTTCGTAAAACGGTTCTTTGTGGCTTGTTGTTTTGTCTATTGTTTCAACCGTACCACCTTGGTCTATAGAAATATCAACAATTACTGAACCGGTGTTCATGGTTTTCACCATTTCTTCTGTCACCAATTTTGGAGCTTTATCTCCTGCTACAAGCACCGCTCCGATAAGCAAATCAGCATCACGTACGGCCGTTGCAATAGCGTGAGGGGTTGACATTATAGTTATAACGCCGGGGAATATATCCTGTAAATAAGTCATTCTATCGGATGATAAATCCAGCACCGTAACTATTGCACCCATGCCGTAAGCCACTCTGGTAGCAGCAGTTCCAGCGATTCCACCACCTAAAATAACTACTCGTCCGGGGGCAACACCCGGTATTCCTCCAAGTAACACGCCGCTTCCACCGTTTATCTTTTGGAGAAGTCCTGCACCAACTTGAACAGCCATCTTTCCTGCAATTTCACTCATTGGTGCAAGCAGAGGTAACGAGCCGTTATCGAGTTGCACTGTTTCGTAAGCAATTGCTGTGCATTTTGATTTGAGTAATGCTTCTGTTTGTGATAAATCCGGTGCAAGGTGCAAATAAGTGAATATTATATGATCCTCACGAAGTAAATCATATTCGGGTTCAAGAGGTTCTTTGACTTTATATATTAAGTTTGATCTGTCATAAACCTCTTTAGCAGAATCAACAATTTCTGCACCTGTACTAATATATTCTTCATTTGAAAAACCACTTCCGATACCACCATCTTTTTGCACAATAACCTTGTGACCCGCTTTGACAAAGCTTGCCACTCCTGCAGGTGTTGCAGCTATGCGGTTTTCCTGAGCTTTTATCTCTTTTGGTATACCTATTATCATATCTTTATACCTAACCCCTCTAAGTTAATTCATAATGCATAATGCATAATTCATAATTATTTGTCTATAGCTTACAATTTGTTCATATTATTATATTATCATAAATCCTTCTATAAACATACAATAAGTTATAATCTCAAGTCCCTATTCTCTCGTCATTATGCATTATGAATTATGAATTATGAATTAATTTGAAACAGGTTTGTGCTTAAATATTTTTCTCCGCGGTCAGGGAATATTACGACTACAAAACCGGACTCCAATGTCTCTGCAACCTCTGCGGCTGCCAGCATTGCTGCACCCGAGCTCATACCTACAAATATTCCTTCCTCATGCACAACACGCCGAGCCATCGCATAAGCTTCTTCTGTGTCTATCATTATAATCCGGTCAACTTTTGACTCGTCATAAAGTGCCGGGACTATGGCTTCTTCCATGTTTTTTAAACCTTGAATATAATGCCCTTTTGTGGGTTGTGCTTCAATAATCTTTATATCGGGGTTCATTGCTTTTAGTCGTTTACCAACGCCCATAATTGTGCCTGATGTTCCAATTGCAGAAACAAAATGAGTTACTTGTCCACAGGTTTGTGACCATATTTCCTCAGCGGTTGTGCTGTAGTGTGCCAGTTTGTTGTATTCATTTGAAAATTGATTTGGATTAAAGTATAAATCGGGGTTCTCTGCGAGTATTTCTCTGGCTTTTATTATTGCTCCGTCAGTGCCGAGTTGTGCATCGGTTAAAATTATTTCCGCTCCAAAAGCACGAATCATTTTTTGCCGCTCAACACTAACAGCACTGCTCATAACAATATGCAGTTTATAGCCCTTAACTGCGGCAATCATAGCAAGTGCAATTCCGGTATTCCCTGATGTTGGTTCAAGGATGGTTTTATCTTTAGTAAGCTTTCCGCTGTGTTCAGCTTGCTCAATCATTTTTAACGCAATGCGGTCTTTAATGCTACCCGTAGGATTAAAGCCTTCAAGCTTTGCGAAAATCTTAACCGCTGGATTTGGATTTAAGTGATTGATTTTCACTAGTGGCGTATTTCCAATTGCTGCTAAAATATTCTCTTTCATTTCTTCTTACTATTCTCTACTTTCTACTCTCTACTCTCTCGCCATTATGCATTATGAATTATGAATTATGCATTTTCCTACACCTCGATTGTTCCGTTGAACGAAATTGTTGCGCTTCCAGTCATGTATACATTATCGTTTGTGTAGCGAATTGTCAAATCGCCACCCGGAAGCTTTACCGTTATGTCTGTGTCTTTTTTGCAGAAACCGTTTTCCACTGCTGCTATTGCCGCAGCACATGCACCTGTACCACACGCTCTTGTCTCACCGCTTCCGCGCTCCCATACACGTACAAGTAAGGTTTTTTCATCAAGGACTAAAACAAACATTGTATTTACACGCTCCGGGAAAATCGGGTCGTTTTCAAACCTTGGACCGATTTTTTCTAAATCCAGAGTTTGTACATCATCGTTAAACACAACACAATATGAGTTCCCAAGTGACATACATGTTATTGCGTATTCGTCACCATCAATGCTGACAGGTCTTCCAATAATCTTTTTACCATCAAGCTTTACAGGGATTTTTATCGGGTTAAACTCCACCTTACCCATATCGGTTGTGACTGATGAAACCTTTGAACCTGTTGTAGAAACCTGCATTTTTATGATAACTCCGCACATTTCAACGTTTATTTCCTGCTTACGGACAATTCCCTCATCATAAAGATACTTACAAACACAACGTAGAGAGTTTCCGCAAACGCCTCCCGATGTACCGTCAGGATTGTATACGCTCACTTTTGCATCTGCTTTTGGCAAGTTTGATTTTTCGATAATAACAATACCGTCACCACCAATGCCATAATGGCGGTCACTCAGGCGAATACTAAGGCTTTCCGGGTCGGTGATATTATTATAATCAAGACAGTTAAAATAAATGTAATCATTTCCGCAGGTTTGTATTTTTGTGAACTTTAATAGTCTTTTACCCGGTCGCATTTTATTTATATCGACAAGCTCAATAGTTGTATCCCAATATTTGCTCATAAGGCAATCAGCCACAACGTCCGCTGTATCAACAGAGGTTAAGCACGGCACACTACGTTCAACTGCCTTTCTGCGTATTTTTACGCTGTCTCTGTCCGGATTACGACCTCTTGTTGATGTGGATATAACATAACTAACATTACCGCTTTCAATGAGTGGCAGGATGTTGTTTTCGCTTTCATAAATCTTTCCGACAGAAATTGCATCAAGTCCAACACTTTTTAGCTTTGTTGCTGTTCCACCTGTTGCATACAGCTTAAATCCAAGCCTTGCAAACTTGTGAGCAACATGTAATATTTGAGCCTTGTCACTGTCACGCACGGATATGAAAATACCGCCTGTTTTCTTCATTTTATATCCGGCAGCTCTCATACCTTTGTACAAGGCTTCCTCACGTGTGGAAGCAATCCCAAGCACTTCTCCTGTGGATTTCATTTCGGGTCCAAGCTGTGTATCGACATTTCCGAGTTTTTCAAACGAAAAAACAGGTACTTTGACTGCATAATAAGGCGACCGTTTATAAAGACCCGTACCGTACCCCATGTTTTTTAGTTTCTCCACGCCTAACATACAATTCACCGCAAGCTCTATCATCGGTACACCTGTGACTTTACTTATATATGGCACAGTGCGTGATGAGCGTGGGTTTACCTCAATTACATAAAGCTCCCCGTCGCATAATAAATATTGAATATTTACAATTCCAATAACGCCTAAGGCTTTAGCTAGTCTCTTTGTATAATCTACGATTTTTTCGCACAAATAATCGTCAACATTCCATGCAGGATAAACTGCAATTGAGTCACCTGAGTGAACTCCTGCTCGTTCAATATGCTCCATTATACCCGGGATTAAAATATCTGTTCCGTCGCAGATAGCATCAACCTCAAGCTCTGTGCCAAGCAGATATTTATCAATTAATACAGGGTTTTCAATGTTTTGTCTGAGAATTATCTCCATGTACTCACGAATATCAGCTTCGGAGAATGCAATTATCATGTTTTGTCCGCCCAAAACATACGATGGTCTTAAAAGCACAGGATAACCAAGCTTATTTGCCGCTTTTATGGCTTCTTCCTCGTTCATTACTGTGTCGCCTTTTGGTCTTAAAATACCAAGCTTTTCAAGTAAAGCGTCAAATCTTTCTCTGTCTTCTGCCATGTCGATATTGTCGGGTGATGTACCCAATATTTTTATTCCGATTTCGTTCAGATAAGATGTTAGTTTTATTGCTGTTTGTCCGCCAAATGCAACAACTGCTGCATAAGGTTTTTCTGTTTCTATAATACTTCGAACATCTATGTTTGTAAGCGGTTCAAAATATAATCTGTCTGCGGTGTCAAAATCAGTCGAAACGGTCTCGGGGTTGTTGTTGACCATTACAACATCATATCCTGCGTTTTTTAACGCCCAAACGCAATGAACAGAAGCGTAATCAAACTCTATTCCCTGCCCTATACGAATCGGTCCTGATCCAAAAACAATTACTGTCTTTTTCTCACCGTTTAACATTTGTTGTTGTTTAAAAGAAAGTGCTTCATTTTCACCACTAGCTACGGAATAAAAATATGCTCCATCCGATGCAAACGCTTTGGTGCAGGTATTTACCATTTTGTATGAAAGAGGAGAATTTGAATCTCTAATATCTATTATATTCTGCAATTTTCCTAAAAACCAATAGTCTATCTTTGTGATTTCGTATATTTCATCCATAGAAATACCACGACGTAGTGCTTCGTACACAACGAATATCCGTTCGTCAGTTATATCATGCAGACGTTTTCTTATTTCTTCTGTTGTTTGCGACAAACAAACCTTATCAAGCATATCTGTTTTGCCGATTTCTGCACCTCGCACAGCTTTTAATAATGCTTCTTCAAAGGTTTCGCCAATTGCCATTACTTCGCCTGTTGCTTTCATTTGCGTACCTAATGTACGTTTTGCGTATACAAACTTATCAAATGGAAACTTAGGAAACTTTACAACAATATAATTTACTTTTGGTTCGTCTATTGCACTACCACCATCGGCTTTGTCACTTTTTATTTCGTCCAGCGTATATCCTATTGCGACTTTTGTGGCAACACGAGCTATCGGGTAACCTGTTGCTTTTGATGCGAGTGCAGATGAGCGTGATACACGTGGGTTTACTTCGATAATCATATACTCCAAGCTGTTTGGGCGTATTGCAAGCTGTACGTTACATCCACCTTCAACTCCAAGTGAGCAAACAATGTCAAGGCTTGCTTGACGTAACATTTTGTATTCCTCATCAGAAATTGTTGCAGTTGGTGCCATAACAATACTGTCACCTGTGTGAACTCCCACAGGGTCAACATTTTCCATCGGGCATACGATGATTGCGTTGTTTTTTGAGTCGCGCATAACCTCAAACTCAACTTCTTTCCACCCTGCAATGGATTGCTCAACCAAAATCTGCCCTATTGGTGACAAACGTATACCACTAGCTGCTATTTCGTCAAGTTCTTTTGCGTTGTATACAATTCCTCCGCCTGTTCCGCCAAGTGTAAATGCAGGGCGTATTATCAGCGGATAACCTTGAACATCTGCAAATGCACGTGCTTCTTCAAGAGTTGTTACAACCCTTGATGGTATTACAGGCTGACCTATTTCTATCATTGTGTCTTTAAATAATTGCCTGTCTTCTGCTTTGTCTATTGTTTCAGGGTTTGCGCCTAAGAGCCTGACTCCTTGTTTTTCTAAAAAGCCTGATTTTGCTAATTGCATTGATAATGTAAGCCCTGTTTGTCCACCTAATGTGGATAACAAGCTGTCGGGTTTTTCTTTTATTATAATCCGCTCTAAAACAGGAATTGTGAGTGGTTCTATATATATTTTGTCTGCCATCTGGTTGTCGGTCATAATTGTTGCCGGATTTGAGTTTACGAGTACAATTTCTATACCTTCTTCACGTAAGGCTCTACATGCTTGTGTCCCGGCATAATCAAACTCCGCAGCCTGTCCGATAACTATAGGTCCGGAGCCAATCACCATTACTCGTTTTATGTTTTTATCCCGCATTTATTTTACCTTATTAATATTATCCATATTAACCCGTATATTACTATCATTGCTATTATAACAACCGGCACAAAGGTAATGAGTGCTGCTATTACCATTGCCGGAAAATCGCCTTTTTCAAGCTCGATGCTGTCATAATGTGCATCGAGCTCTTCTTTAGTTTTCTTTCTCCCAAGTGATTCTTTTAATTTACTAAAAATCTGCATCTAACTCTCCATTACGGGGAAGTGGCAGGCGACCCAGTGTTTTGGGTACATTTCGCGCCATTCGGGAACTTCGTTTTTGCATATATCCTTGACAAACTCACAACGTGTGTGGAACTTACAGCCTGACGGTGGATTAACCGGGCTTGGTATATCACCTTCTATAACTTGAAGTTCTTTTTTGGAAGCTTCGTCTGTTGTAGGAATTGCTTTGAGTAAAACATTTGTATATGGGTGCAGTGGTCTTTTGAATATTTCGTCCGAGTTTCCTAGCTCAATGATATTTCCAAGATACATAACACCAACACGGTCACTTATAAACTTAACTGTACTTAGGTCGTGTGAAATAAAGAGATATGTGAGGTTTGAACCTTCTTTTAAGTCCATTAGCAGGTTAATAATCTGTGATTGAATTGACACGTCAAGTGCGCTGACTGCTTCGTCACAAACTATAAACTTTGGTTGTGGTGCCAAAGCTCTGGCAATGCCGATACGCTGACGCTGTCCGCCTGAGAACTGATGCGGATAACGGTGTAAAAAGTAATTTTGCAGCCCACATTGATCCATAACAGATAATGTATATTCCTCAAGTTGTTTTGTGCCGCGTTTATACATTTTATGTGCAACAAGTGCTTCACTTATAATCTGTCCGACAGTGAATCTGTGATTTAGTGATGAGTATGGGTCTTGGAATATTATCTGCAAATGACGACGTTGACGACGCATTTCCTCTTTTGTAAGGCGACTAAGATCAATGCTAATATCACGCACTTCTTCAAGCTCTTCATAACCCGGTTTCTGACGACATTCCGGCAATAATTCATCTATTGCTAATGCACATTTGTCTCTTTCTTCTTCTGCTTTTTTTAGAATAATTTTTAGTCTTTCGATATTGCTTTCGATTTTTTGAAGACCTTTTTCAGTGTTTGCAACACTTTCTACCAGTGCTACACGTCTTATTTCTAAAAGTTTTATAATTGTTTCTAAACGGTTAACCTCTTTAACAGCATGCAGATTGTCTTTATATGCATGAGCAACAACGGATAAATCGTTATATAGTAGTGTTCCTCCTGCGATTTTTGCTTGATTTGGATAAAGCTCTATGATTTCTTCGGCTGAAAGTTTTTTCATTCTAGATATTTTTGCAACATCATGGAAAGCATAATTTGGTGCGTAGTCGTTTAGTGTGATACCTCTATAGTGTACAGACCCTTCTGTTTGGTGATAAAGTTGCAGTATTACTCTTCCGAGTGTAGTTTTTCCGCAACCACTTTCACCAACAAGTCCGAGAGTTTCTCCCTCATAAATATCAATAGTTACACCGTCAACAGCTTTAACACATGGACGTTCTTTTTGAAAGATATTGTCCTTTTTTAGCGGAAAGTGCATTTTTGCATTTTCAAGTCGTAATAATACATTTTTTTCTTCAGCCATTGTTACGCACTCCCTTCCCACAGAAAAGATTTAGATTACTTATCTTAAACATTACTCCTCACTCCTTTTCTGGGATAGAAACAGCGGATGCCTTGTTCGTCACCGGCGTTCGTTAAATCACGCATATAAGTCAGCTCAGGCATTTCGTTAACACATTTATCAGTTGCGTATTTGCAACGTGGTGCAAAACGGCATCCTTTTGGTAAATCCAGAGGATGAGGCACAGCACCCGGAATTGCATCTAATCTTTTTCCTTGATCACTATGAAGCATCGGTATACTGGTAAGTAATGCCTCTGTATATGGGTGTGAATACTCAGTGATTGGCTTAAAGATATAGTCAACAGGTGCAATCTCAACAACTTGCCCACAATACATAACAGCAACCTCATCAGCCATCTGATTTATAACACCTAAATCGTGCGTTATAAACATTATCGCTGTGTTAAACTCGTTTTTTAGTTCATTCATTAAGCGTAATATTTGTGCTTGAATTGTAACATCAAGTGCAGTTGTTGGTTCGTCTGCTATAAGCAATTTTGGGTTACAAGCCAGAGCCATTGCTATCATAACACGTTGACGCATACCGCCTGAGAGTTGGTGTGGATAACGTTTTATCATTTGCTCTGCATTTGGTATTTTAACAGCTTCAATCATTTCAATTGTGCGTTTTTTTGCTTGTGCTCTGTTCATACCTTGATGCAGGAATAATACTTCACTGATTTGTTTACCAACTGAGAAAACAGGATTTAATGATGTCATAGGTTCCTGGAAAACCATGGAAACTTTGTTTCCTCGTATTTGATACATTTCTTTTGCGCTTAAATCGCTGATTTTTTCACCTTCAAACCAAATTTCACCGTCATAAATCTTTTGATTTTTCTCAAAAAGCTTTAAAATCGAAAGTGCTGTCTGGCTTTTTCCACTGCCTGATTCTCCGACTACACCAAGTGTTTTACCTTCGTTTAAGCTCATACTGACACCATCAACTGCGCGAATAAGTCCACGTTTTGTATTAAAGTAAGTATGAAGGTTTTTTATTTCTAATAATTTATTATTCATTAGCGTTCCTCCGATTTTGGATCCATTGCTTCACGAAGTGCATCACCAATCATGTTGATTGATAGACAAGCAGATATAACGAATAATCCGGGTATAATCCAACGCCACCAGTAATATCGCATAACCATAGAACTTTCTGCACCTGTCAGCATGTTACCCCATGACGGTGTAGGCTCTCTAACACCAAAACCAAGATATGATAATACTGCTTCAATTAGCAAGAATGAAGCATAAGAGAGTGTTACACTAACAATAACAAAGTTGAAAACATTCGGTAAAATATGTCTGAACATAATACTACGTTGTTTGATTCCAAGCGCACGAGCAGCAAGCACAAAATCCTTTTCACGTTCAAGGAGCAACTGTGCTCTCATAAGTCTTGCTAAGCCTTGCCAGCTTAAAACACCGAGTATTACCATCAGTAAGTATAATCTTTGTTCCTGGCTCATTTCATGACCAATAACAAACGAGAGTGTAACTGCAATAGGTAGAAATGGGATTGCATCAAAAACATCCGCAACACGCATGAGTGTATGGTCTACCCACCCTCCAAAGAAACCACTTGTAAGCCCGATTATTATTGCTATTGTTGTTGCAATTATAACTGCAATAAAACAAACTGTGAGCGACATTCTACCACCGTGCATCATCCGGACGAAAATATCTCTCCCCAACTGATCACTACCAAATATATAACCTTTGTTACCCCATGCTCCAACTATATTATACTCTTCATCAACTGCATAAAACTGGAAAGCATCTGCAAATACTTTAACTACTCCGGCATTATTAATATTACGAGGTAGGTTGTACTGTCCTAACTGTGCTGCTCCCCATACAAAAACATCTCCATCATCATCAACAGCGATGAAATTATTAAGCCCGGCTGCAATGTACTTAGCGGTTTCCAGATTTAACTCTTCCGGAATTTTATTGAGGTTATCTACAGGGCTGCCCCAAGTATATAACCTACCCTCGTCGTCTCGTACAACAACATTTCTATTAGTAGCTGCTATTTCAACAACATTTACAGAACCATCCATAAGCTCCTCAGGAACAAGCTCATAGAACTCAGTACCTCGCATACCCATTGATCTCACAGTACCGTCATCTAAGAGTAGTAGCATATTAACCTCACCGGTAGCTATTTGGACAATTTTCCCTTGTGCATCTGCCGGTACTATATAGTTGGATTCTGCCTGGAATGAACCCCAAAGATACATACGTCCATTGTCTGTAACTATTGCAGACCACATTGTCGCTGCTGCAATTTGGACTATTTCATTGCAGCCGTTTATCGCCATAAACCTTTTAATATTATCCGGTAAAATTGTTTGGTCCTGGTCTGTTTGCCCCCAACCGCTAAAGTTCCCTTCATCATCAAGGGTTATGACAAACCTCATACCGGCTTCAATATCAACGATATTTGCGTTTCGTATTTCCTCCGGTATATCCATTATTAGTTCAGTAATGCCCTCTAACTCTACGTTACACTCTGTCCCCCATATATGCAAATTTCCGTCATCGGTGAGTGCAACACTAAAAGAAACACCGGATACAATTTTTACGATATTTTTATCATTAAGTTCTCTCGGATATCGTAAAAAGTTTTGCGATGGTCGTATGTTCATATTAGTAAGCTCTGTATAATTCACATCAAGCGGAAATATTACCGAGCCAATAAATGAAAAGCAAAATATTAGAAAGAATACAAGAAAACCGGCAACTGCTGTTTTATTGCGAATTAATTTTAGTAAAATAGTTTTCATAGGTGTGCGGAGTGCTTCTTCTTTTAACATATCTTCTTCGATTCTTTCACGCACAAACAGACCTTTAATCATTAAGAAAAATGACTTTATAACTTTCATCTCCACACCTCCTATTTCAGTTTAATACGCGGATCAATCAGCCCGTATACAATATCAGCAACAAGCACCGCAGTTACATTTATCATTGAATAAAACATATTTAGTGACACAACTAACATTCTATCACGGCCTGTGACTGCTGAAACCATTAGTCTGCCAATTCCGTGATAAGAAAACACAGATTCCGTTACCACAGCTCCACCAAATAAAGCAAAAACAGCACCAACAACTATGGTTGATATTGGAATTAATGCATTGCGGAAAGCATGTGAATAAATTACAACCTTTTCACTAAGACCTTTTGAGCGGGCTGTTTTGATATAATCCTGTGAAAGTGCATCAATCATCGCATTTCGGATATATCGAATTGCTCCGGCAAGGCTTATAAGTACAAGTGTTGTTACCGGTAAGACTAAATGCCTCGCCCACGCTATGTAGTAGTCCAAACCTTCTAACATAGCGGCGTTTGGCATACCTCCAAGCGGTAACCACCCTAGATTAATTCCGAAAATAAATATGAGACTTAATCCTATAAAAAAGGACGGCATCGAGAAAGTAGCAAGCGAAAAAACCTGCCACGAATTATCAAATATAGAGCCACGTTTAACTGCCATTCTTATACCAACCGGCAGTGCGATTAAAAGGTAAAATATATTTACGAAAATATTAAGTATTATTGTGTTTCTTAGCGGTTCGGCAATAACATCAAGAACAGGTCGTCCTTGAAACATGGAAGAAAAACCCCAATTGCCTTGAAAAATCTCACGTAACCATCGGAAATACTGTTCATATAAAGGTCTATCCAATCCTAACCTTCTAAACATAGCATCGTATGTAACATCGTATATTTCCGGTCTTAGGTTAGGAGGGAGCATCATAGCGACTTGGTCGCCCGGCATAATCTTTGATACAATAAATAATAGTATTGATATGCCAATAACTACAGGAATAAGTATTATTATACGTTTTATTATGAATCTGATTAGCAACTTAACTCACCCGTCCTTTGTTTCCGAAAATGGGGGGATTTTTTATCCCCCCAATCCTTCGGTTAATTAGTTCTTATGTTGATCTTAATCAATAACTGATAAACGGGTAATAACGTTTGTATGATTCCATGCTGCAAAAGGTGTTGTATGTTCAACGCCTAATACATTTTCGCTGTGGAGTGATGCATAGATATTATTATATAACGGAAGTGCGGGGAGTATATAGTTCCAACGTACAACATAATCAAACCAATGTTCAAGATATGTAGCAAAGTCTCCACCTTCTGTTGCATCCATTGCATCGATGATTCTGTCAAGCTCAGCATCAGAGAATGATGTGTTCATCCATGTGCCAAGTATATCAGAGTGCCATGACCAGTATGGTGAAAATGGAACGCCAAAACCTGTTCCCATTGAGAAGGTGTGGTAAATACGGTCTTCTACCGGTGTGTCAGGCATTCTATAGGCATATTGAAGCACTAGTGCCCACTCTAAAAACTCACTGGTAAACTCTACACCTGCAAGTGCTGCATTTCTTACTGTTTCAATTTCTATTGCATCTCCAACCTCCTGGCTTGCTGCACCATTTCTGATGATGAGAGGTTGACCTGCTGCATTGTGGCGTAGGTATGTTCCTTCTTCATTTGCTTGTGATCTGTCAAATGGTGTTTCGCCGTCTGCTTCAAATATCCATTCGGATTCATCAAGGAAATCATGTGCAGCTTCGACGTTTAAAGCAATAGGTCTGATTGCTGCAATAACTTCAGCACTTCTTGCCTGCCACATCCATTGTGATGGTGAAGCTTCTGTGTCAATGGTTGCACCATATCCTACTGTTACGTTGTCGATAATCGGCATACGATCAACAAGATGTGCAAATGCCCAGCGGACATTTCTATCTTGCATTGGACCCCAGTCATGCTCAATGTTTATAAGACCCATACCATCACGTAGGTATTCAGAAGCGGTAAATCCATCTTGTGCTTTTACACGGTTGATATTATTACCGTCAATTTCTTGTGGTATTAAATTAAGCTCACCTGCAAAAAGTGAATCAATAATTACATCATTGTTTACTTCTATTTGCTGAATAAACTCGATTGATGGTTTATTACCTAATGAGTCGCCAATAAAGAGCGGGTTTGCTTTTAGTGTTACGATGTTGTTTTCAAAGCTGACAAAGGTGTATGGTCCTGCAACAACGGTTGGTGCAAAACGCTCAACATCAGCAACTGTTTGTGCAAAGTCTGTAATATCAGCACTGAATTTTGATCCGTTTTCATCAGTTACAACACTGACACCCGGTGCCCAGCTGTGTAGTGGTAATGGACCGGATGAAGCGTAAATAAGTTCAAAGAAATATGGTAGTTCTTCAGCATCAATTGTTAGTGAGAACTCATAATCTCCAAGTAAACGAATACCTTCAAAATAATCACTTGGTTCTATAACCCAACCGATTTGCTCGGGTACAAACTCGCCATCTTCTTCTTCGTCCCAATCGTCAGGTTCTGTTGACATTTCGGGTACGCCACCTCTATATGCGAGACGGCCGATGATTGAATCATAAGCTGTTGTGCTGGTACCAAGGTCAAGCCATGCAGGATTGTGTACCCATAATGCTTCTGCTACGAAGTCACTTGCTGTGATTCCGGTGCCGTCAGACCAGAGCATATCATCCCAAATTTCAAATGTGTGGGTTTTGTTTCCTGCTGCATCTTCAGTGATGTTATGGGTTTTTACGACTGTTTGGTTAATCAGAAGCTCTCCGTCTGTAGATGTATAAACTGTACCAACATCTCCTCCAAGAAGGGTTCTGATTGTAAGGTCGTATGAACTGTTTCCAAATCCACCAATGAACTCACCTGTTGCCGGTGCGCCATAAGCAACAACTAATGTTCCGCTTACTTCAACATTAGGGAAACGCGGTCCGTCAGGATCGCCCGGTCCCGGTGATGCCGGTGTATCGGGATCGTTCGGTCCACCCGGTGTTGGTGATGCGTCTGGGTTTGCATCTCCGTTACACGCTGCGATAATTGTAAGAATCATTATCAGAGACAGTGTAATTGCTAGGATTTTTGCTAATTTCTTTTTCATTTTTTGTTAATCCTCCTATTAACATTTTTGCA